>DATBCN010000463.1:0-2120 GCA_036270475.1 Candidatus Angelobacter sp.
GCGCTAATATTGGAAGGCCCGCCGGAGTAAATGGGCCAGCCTCCATCGGCATTCTGATGCCGGATAATTTCAGGCACCGCTCGCTCCATGCGGCTGCGATTGCCCGTTCCCAGCAGGGTATGGATGGCGATGTAGTCCGACTCAAGCGTGGTGTCGGCTTCCAGTTCTCCGCACCAGTAGCCATCCTTGTGCTGCTGCGCAAAAAGATAATTACGCGCCTTTTCAATGCCGTGGCCCACGCGGCCCAGCATGTCGTCGATTTTTCCGAAAAGCATCTGCGCAGGATGCCGGTCAAACATCTTACTCATGGGCTACTCCACAGCCGGAGCTGCTGCAATGGCCTCCACAATTTCCGGCGGCAGGCCAAAGCGAACGTTCTCCGGCATGACCTCCACTTCGCGAATTGTGTTAAAGCCTTTGCCTTTCAAAAAGTCAATTGCCTGCTCCACCAGTATTTCCGGCGCGGAAGCGCCTGCGGTAAGAGCCAGTGTTTTGATCCCGATGAGCCATTCCGGCTTGATGTCATCGGCTGTGTCAATCAGGTAGGAAGGCGTTCCCAGGTTAGTGGAAACCTCCACCAGCCGGTTGGAGTTGGAACTGTTCTCTGAGCCGACCACCAGCAAGAGGTCGGCTTGGTGGGCCACGTCTTTCACCGCCGTTTGCCGGTTCTGCGTGGCATAGCAGATGTCCTGGGCGTGCGGGCCTTCGATCAAAGGAAACTTCTTCCGCAACGCGTCGATTACATCTTTTGTCTCGTCCAGGCTGAGCGTGGTCTGGGTGATATATGAGATCCGCGTAGGATCAGGGACTTCCAGCGCATCCACTTCACTGGCGCTGCCAACTACCTGAGTGACCTCAGGCGCTTCGCCCAGAGTCCCGATTACCTCGTCATGATCGTGGTGCCCAATCAGGATGATGCTGTAGCCGCCTTTGGCATATTTCACCGCCTCAACGTGGACCTTGGTCACCAGCGGACAGGTGGCGTCAATCACCCGCAGATCGCGCAGCTTGCTGGCCTCGCGTACGCTGGGCGAAACGCCGTGAGCGCTGTAAATAAGGCGTTGGCCGTCCGGCACCTCATAAACTTCATCAACAAAGATCGCGCCCTTGGCTTTCAGCTCTTCCACCACGTAGCGGTTATGGACGATCTCTTTGCGCACGTAGATTGGCGGCCCAAAGGCGTCCAGCGCGATGCGGACGATATCGATGGCCCGCACCACTCCGGCGCAAAAACCCCGGGGCTTAAGCAATAGCAAAGTCTTGGATTCTGGTGTCATTGTGGTCTGTTAATTATACCCTTTTATACGCTTTTCCCTGTGCTTAAGGTACCCAAATGGGAACTCTTAGGACTATGCCAACTCATTGAAAGATCGATATTTATCAGTAATTTGAGAGGATATGGGGGTGAACGGTGAGATCAAAATGGGCACCCCTGGCAGTTTTTGCCTGGCATGGGATGTCAGGCCTGAGGCCTTACTTCACTCTCAATCTGCGCGAGCGTCTTATCTTCAATCAACTCCAAATCATACGCGGTTTGAAGGTTGAGCCAAAAACGGGCGGTGGTCTTGAAGTATCGCCCCAGTCGAACAGCGGTATCTGCTGTGATGGCCCTCCGCCCATGGACTATCTCCGCGATTCGAGTTGCGGGAACATGAAGTTCCAGGGCTAAACGGTGCGCCGAAAGGCCGAGCGGTTTCATGTAGTCCTGCAACAGAATCTCGCCGGGATGAATGTGAGGCAGCTTTTGCGGTATTCGCTTCGTCTTGGCCATCACGTTCCTCCTAATAGGTTTGATAACGCCGGGAAACCGGCTTGAGCCCTTGCTGCCGATCGACAGGGCCAGTACAGTGTTTGCATCAACGACCAGTGGCGGCTCTGTTTTCGCTGGCATGACGGCGATGCCTACGACGTCGAGATAGTTGACTATCACTGATTATCGCTCCTACGGCCGGCGGTCTTACTTCTGTTCATTTGAGTCTATCAGTACGCACGATATCTATTTCAGCGGAGCCCATCGGCTTACAGCCAAGGCAATCGGCAGCCCAACCAAGACCGTGTGCAGAATCGGCCCGGTAATGATCGAAGCCGGATCGAACCTGGGCGGCCAGCGATGGATGGCC
>DATBCN010000464.1:0-5119 GCA_036270475.1 Candidatus Angelobacter sp.
CGTCTATCAATACCTGATCGGCAGCGGAGGAGGGACTGTATGAGCACGGCGGCAATAGCTCCAACACGCAAGTCATCGGCTGAGGTTCCCTGGCAGTTGTGGGCAACGCAATTGGCGGCGGTCCTGCGCATTGAGATCAAGAAAACTTTGTGGATGCGCCGCAGCATATGGATCTATCTGCTGGCATTTGCTCCCACGGTGATGTTTGGCATCCACGCGCTGACCAGTCCGATGGGCCGCAACTGCAGCATTGAAGAAGACACCAAGGTGCTGGCCTACACCTTCCAGATCTTTTATCTGCGCGTGGGGATTTTCTTTGGCTGCATGGGGCTATTTACATGGCTCTTTCGTGGAGAGATTGTAGAGAAAAGCCTGCACTACTACTTCCTCTCGCCCATGCGGCGCGAGTTGCTGGTAGCAGGGAAGTTTCTGGCCGGCTTCATCACCGCCTCACTGGTGTTTGCTTCGTCTGTCCTGCTCTGCTTCATTTTTGCCTATGGTCATTTTGGCGCGACTGGCCGAGCGTTTGTTTTCAATGGACCCGGACTTGGCCATTTGACCGCTTATCTCCTTGTTACCGTGCTGGCGTGTTTGGGCTTTGGCGCAATCTTTTTGGCGCTGAGTCTGCTTTTCAAAAATCCGATTATCCCCGGCGTTGTAGTCCTGTTGTGGGAGTCTTTTCACGCAGTAGCACCGTCGCTGCTGCAAAAATTCAGCGTAACTTTCTATCTGAAACAGCTAAGTCCAGTCACGATTCCTCCGGATGGTCTTATGGCGTTGTTTACCGTGGTTGCCGAACCAGTATCTCCATGGCTGGCCGTTCCGGGATTGGTCTGCCTGAGCGCGGCGGTATTGATTTTCGCAGGTTACCATATCCGGCGGACAGAGATCAGCTATCTTGCCGACTAGTTCTTAAGCCAACTTCTCTGGATTGCAGGTAGGTGAGTACGGGAGTAAACTATCGCAAGCAAGGTAGGAGGTCCGTAGTGCTCCTTCGTTCCGCTTTTCTTTTTGTTAGCTTTTTGTCTGCAAACAGTCTACTGGCGCAACAGCAAGCGCCTGTCCCACCTCCGCAAACCGCCCGCCAGGCATTGATCGAAATGATGATGGGCGGAGAGCCGGCAGTCATGAAGCATTTGACCGTAGAGGTCCAGCAGCTTCTTAACAAAACCGGCAAGAGATCGTATGCTCTGGGAATGTTTGATTCCATAAAAAGCCAGGCAGGTTCAGACTTACAGGTGTTCGAAACTGGCCCGGTACTTTTTTCCATCAGTCAGCCCGGTGCTCAAGAAAAGTTTGAAGTCCGGGTTGAGAATGACGATCTGAATGGTGACGAAGACGCCATAGAGCTTTCAGTGCATACGTTTCGCGATGGCCATGAACAGAAATCGGGTGATTTGAACGCTTTTCTCTCGCACATCACAGTCAGCATGAAGAGGCAGGAGAACGTCTGGCGGTTGAATAAAATCGGCGCCGCGCTTGAATTTCCCCTGGGCGACCCTGATTTTCTAAAACAGACGCTGCTCAAAGGACTGGACCATCAGTCCGCGAATGTTGGTGTAGTGGCAGGGACGGGCCGCTCCGCCAAGACTGAGAATCCCGAAATTGATTTTCCTCCCGAACAAATTGTCATGCTGCTGGCCCTGGCGGAACGTAACTATGCCCAGCAACATGCAGACTTGGGTTTTACCTGCTCTATTTCAGAGCTAGCGGAGGCAGCAAGCAATTTCGGGTTGGACAAGCAACTTACCACAGGAAGTTACAAGGGACTTAAAGTGAGTCTTGCCGGCTGTGAAGGCAAGCCTGCAGGCAGTTTTCAGATAGTTGCGGAGCCCGTGGTGCAGGGAAAAGGGGCCAAAGCTTATTGCACCGACGCAACACAAAATCTCCGCGTTGCGGAAGATGGCCGAGGCAGCACTTGTTTAACGTCAGGCAAGATCCACCAAGAGTCTTTGGAAGGAGACGGCATGAGCAGCATTGGCGTTGACTTGCATGTGGATCCAGCCAAGACCAAAAAGTAGCGAGGCTATTTTTGCAGGAACGGATTCGTCTCCCGTTCCTGGCCGATCGTGGTGACTGGCCCGTGGCCGGGAACAACTTCCGTCTCATCGGGCAATGCCAGCACATGCGTGTGCAGTGAGCGCATGATCTTCTCCATCGATCCACCGGGCAGGTCTGTCCGGCCAATATTGCCAGCAAAGAGCGTGTCACCGGCAATCAGCTTGCGCTCTTCAGGAAAATAGACGCAGATGCTGCCTTCCGTATGGCCCGGAGTGTCAATCACGTGTGACGATATCTCACCTATCTTCAGAACACGACCATAGCTGATGGATTCATCTACTTGCACGGCCCCCGGCGGCCGCATGCCCACCCAGGCGGCCTGCATATCCAGCATCTTGAGCAAGGCATAGTCATTCTGGTTCATCAGGATTGGCGCGCCAGTTGCGGCTTTCAGCTTCATCGCTCCGCCGACGTGGTCAATGTGCGCATGCGTGATTACGATCTGCTTGAGCGTGAGTTTTTCCTGGCGTAGCATCTCCAGAATCCCCTCGATCTGGTCTCCGGGATCGATCACCATGGCCTCATGGGTCTGCTCATCGCCCAGGATGGAGCAGTTGCATTGCAGCGGCCCGACAGGAAAAATCTTATGGATCATAAGAACATGCTACTAGCCGGAGGAGCCGATGTACAAGCATGCAAAGGCGAAAGCACAACCTTGCTGGACCATTTTAGTGCGCAACTTTTGCACCATTTTTTTCGCAAAAGCGATTTTCAAGAGCGTCGCGCGTTGAACAAAGCAAAGCCACCCTGCTGGCGGTTTTTGCTCGCCAAATGAAAACTATTTTTTCGGCGTTTCTACCGGTGTTGGGACCTTGTCCATCACTGAAGATGAGCCGCCGCGGACGCTGGTGATGTAGGTCAGCAGCATGGAAGTAAGCATAAAGATGATGGCGCACCAAGTGGTCAGGCGGGAAAATACGGTTGCCGTGCCGCGCGGACCGAATGCCGTTTGGCTGCCCATGCCGCCAAATGTCGCGGCGATGTCTGCGCTTTTTCCGTGCTGCAGCAATACCACCACAATCAGTACCGTGCAAACAATCACGTGAACAATAGTAATTAGAACCGTAAGCATCTGTCGTTGAAAATCCTTTCAAAACTTGGTGCGGAAGGGGGGATTTGAACCCCCACGCCTTTCGGCGCCACCCCCTCAAGATGGTGTGTCTGCCAGTTCCACCACTTCCGCTCAGGGCCTTGTTTGCACCCACTTGAGCGATTGGCCGCCGGATGGGAGAAAAAGGAACCTTATTATAACAAACTCCAGATTCTTGCCCCGCACGGTGGGGAAGCAGAGCCAGGCTGCCTGGGCTTGTGCAGGCCGGTTGTTCTGCAGATTCAAGCTGTTGCGCCGTTATTTCAAATTCATGTCCGGAATGCTTTTAAAGGCGATCCGTGGCGGCGCGGCCTCGCGCACTTTATGAATGCCGCCCAGGTACAGAGTTGTGGAGCCGTACTTCGCGTTCACGCTATCCATCACCTGGGCCACGCGATCCAGTTTTTCCGCGCCATACATTTCGTCAAAGAGCGTCATGTTGCGCATATTATCCGGCATCAGGTCCACCAGCGCCACTCCCACCATGACCGGCCTTAATTTAGGGCAGTCTTTCCACGCGTCCTGAAAGATGTTTACCAGCGTAATGGTGTCATGGCAGGGAGGGAAGCGCAGGTTGGCTTCCCAGACCGGGCGGCCATAATGCAGCCAGTAGGTTTTAGGATCGTCCTTTCCGGCGCTCTGTTTGGAAAAAAGAACGTAGATGGACATGGCGCTGGTCCAAAGTTTGGCCTGGCGTAAACGCACGGCAGCTTTATGCAGCAGTTTTTTGCCGACAGCGGCCGCCTGGTCCCGCGTGCGCAGCTCAGGCGGCAGTACATGCTGGTGGCTGATGCTGCGTTTGCCCGATTCATGTTCGTCAAAGTCGCTGCCGCGTAGCTTCAGCCAGAAACGCGTGCCCAGCACGCCGCCCCAGAGCTGGGTCATCTGGTCCATATCAAGTTGCCATAGCTGCTGCATGGTTTCAATGCCCTGCTTGAGCAGGCGCTGCTCCATCTGGTGGCCAATGCCAGGCAGGTCGCGCGGCTTCATGGAAAAAAGGACATGAGGAAGCTGGCTGGCAGTAATCGTTACCAGTCCGTCTGGCTTTTGCAGGTTGGAGGCGATCTTGGCCAGAAAGCGGTTAGGCGCCAGTCCAACCGAGCAGCGCAGCGTTTCTCCCACGGAGCGGATGGCCTGTTTTACCTGCCCGGCCAGCTCTTGTGCGTTGGAAATTTGCCGGTCACGGCCTTGCAGCCGGCACTCCATCTCATCCACGGAGACGATTTTTGAAATATGCAGGCAGTTATTCTCCACGGCAGCTTTGATCCGGTTGTGATAGTCCACATAGATTTCATGCCGCGCCGCCACCACATTCAATCCGGGACATTTCTTTTTGGCCTCGCCCAGCGGCGTTCCTGTGCTTATGCCGAATCGCTTGGCTTCATAGCTGGCGGCAATGCAGACGGTTGAATCCACGTCCACCGTCACCACCGCCGTCGGCTTGCCGCGCAGAGCGGGCTGGACTTGCTGCTCCACCGAGGCGAAGTAAGAGTTCATGTCCAGAAACAGCCAATTGACCTGTTCTGCGGCTTGTGCGGCGCCCGGCATACATAAGCGAATATAACACGAACAGAGAAGGGAAAGCAAATATTATCGTGGTGTGCCATCCGATCAGTCTGCGATCATTATCAGGTACCCTACCCCCCATGCCTTAACTAGGATTCCAAAGCACTTATAGCCTTCGATCCCAGGGTATCCCTGCGCGATGTTGGCGATTCTCCTGCTCTTGCCTTTCCGATCATGTGCGATGTCGGCGATCACGGCGATCACGGCGATAGGTGCGCTTGCGCACCCCTACCCCTCCCTGGCTCCCCCATTTCTAAAAGACTTACACGATTCCTCCCCATCGGTCCCCAGCCGCCTGAGGTGCAAAGAAAGCAGTTATAGGATTCCTCCCCATGCCCTCCCCATTTGGCGTGTACTTGGGCGTAGGAGCGAGCAAGGTGGGTGGTTTTTGGTTTAGCTAAG
>DATBCN010000465.1:0-5640 GCA_036270475.1 Candidatus Angelobacter sp.
CGGGCGGACTTTACCGCCACAGTCTCTCCGGCCAGAGACGCGCCGGCTTCAAGCGAGAGAAAGCGTACGCGGCCAGTGGCGACGGAGCGGCCTTCCGCGTCAGTCACGGTGGCTTCCCATACTTGCGTGCGGCGGCCGCGCATGAGCGGCCGGGCGGTGGCCAGTAGTTTGCCTTTGCGGACCGCGTTCAGAAATGACGTGTGGTTTTCCAGGCCCACCACTGACTGGCCCCGTGCCAGCGCAGCCAGCGCCGCGCCAACCGAAGTGATGGCTTCAATCAGTCCGGAATGCACGCCGCCATGCACGATGCCATAGGGCTGATGGTGGTGCGGGCCAATCTCCATTTCAGCGATTACCTCGTCCGCCGAGGCGCGGACGAAATGAATGCCCATGGCGGCGTTCCATCCGCTGTTGGAAGAGTTCAGGGCCGGGGCAAAGTTGCCGTCGGACGCGGCGGTCAAGCCAGGTCGATTGGTCATAGGCAAGCATTTTACGCGTCTCGGCGAACAGGCCCATGGATAAAGAAGTGTTTTTGAAAGCAGGAAGATTTGAGTGCAGGAAGAAAGGTCCGTAGCAGAAAGGTCCGTAGCAGAAAGATCCGTGCTAGAATTTCCGCCCGGCAAAGATCGCTCGCCGCGCCGCCGGATCCGCCCAGGGAGGAACACAGGATGCCTAAATACGTTATTGAGCGTGACATTCCGGGAATCGGGGACACCAAGCCGGAAGAGGTAATTGCGATCTCGCAAACATCGTGCAACGTTTTGAACAACCTGGGACCGAAGATCCAGTGGCTGCACAGCTACGTGACCGCGGACAAGATCTACTGCGTCTACATTGCTCCCAATGAGCAGATGGTCCGCGAGCACGCGAAACAGGGCGGCTTCCCGGCGAACCGGGTTTCCGAGGTCAAGCTGATGATGGACCCGACATCGGCGGAAGGCTGACTTTACAAGACCAAAATCTAGGGCTTCTTTTTGGCTTTGCTCCGTACGCGCTTGTACTTGAGTGAGACAAGACCTTTGGAGAAGCCCTTGTTTTCCATGAGGGCAAAGTCGCGCTGCGGAAAGCCGCCAGGAAACAACGGGACGCCCGCACCCAGCAGCACTGGCACGATGCCGAGATGGATTTCATCCACCAGATCGGCTTTCAGGAAGTCGCGGCCAAGATCACCGCCGCCCATGAGCCAGATATTTTTTCCCTTCTGCCTGCGCAGTTTTTCGACGAAAGCTTTGGGGGTGCCTTTGACAAACGTCATGCCATCGCGCTCGCCCGGCGGCAGGCTGCGCGAAAAGACGTAATTCTTGATGTTTGCGCCCATGCCGCCATCGCCCATGGCCCTGGTGATGTCATAGGTCTTGCGGCCCATGATGGCGGTATCCAGCGAGGCGTGAAAGGCGGCGAAGTCCGCCATGAAGTCGCCGGGCATAAAGAGGAAATCAAACGCGCCGTCAGGACGGGCAATATAACCGTCCATGCTGATGCCAAGGGCCATAATGACTTTACGCATGGAGAGAGATTGTAGCCAAAGACCGAGAGCGGCGCATCTGTACGGGCGAGCTTCCCGGAAAATCGCGCAACGGATGAGTGTTGGCCAGAGCAGGCCAGAGTACGCGGCGAGAGAGGGAAGCAGCAGCTCTGTTATCTGAGCGGTGCGGCTGCAACTCGCAGTCAGGCAGTGGCATCTTTTGGTGTGAGGAAGCTACCACTATGAAACGCACCATGCTTTTTGCCACTCTGCTTGTGCTCCTGACGGCGGCAGGCGTCAACGCCAAGGCCCAGACGATCCCCTCGGGCACCGAGATTAAAGTTAGAACAGACACATCGATTCCGGCCAAACCAGCGGCCAACACACGGTACACCGCCAGCGTAAGCAAAGACGTGACGGACAGTTCCGGCAACATACTTATCCCCCGCGGATCGCGCGCGCGGCTGGTGGCCATCCCGTCAGAAGACGGCAAGGACACCACGCTTGATCTGCGTTCGGTGAACATCAACGGCAAATCTTATCTTCTGGAAGCCGCAGGCAAGTCCGGCAGCAGCGCTCCCGGCGGGCTGGGCGCGAACAAGCGGACCGGCATGTACGTGGGCGGCGGCGCGGCAATTGGCGCGGTGCTGGGCGCATTGCTGGGCGGCGGTAAAGGCGCAGCCATCGGAGCATTGGTAGGCGGCGCGGGCGGCGCGGGCGCACAGGTCTATACCGGCAAGAAGAAAGAGCTTCCTGCCGAGTCAGAACTGAACTATAAGCTGGCCCAGGACATTACGATGACGCCGGTGGCGAGACGAGATCAATCGGGAGCGGAGAACCAGCCACAGAAGTAAAGTTGTGATCTTAGAATTCTGGTCCCGGCATGCTTGCAGGAGCGCGCCGGGATTTTTTTGCCTGGACTTTCTTATGTTCGATGGATTCAGCCTGGGACATTCAGCGAAAAGACAACCCCCGGCAGACGCGTAAGATGGAGGCATGAAGCTGGACGAACTGATGCCGCGATATGACGTAAAGGCGGCTTACTCCATTCGTATTGCCGCGCCGCCGCAGCGGGTCTGGCAGGAGATCATGAATGCCGACTTTTCCAACCTGCCAGTGGCACGCCGCCTGATGGCTTTGCGCACGTTTGGCCGGCGCAAAAAATCACCGGCTGGGCAGCCGCGAACGCTGGAGACCATGGGCGCACGCGGCGCGGGCGGCTTTCTGGAAGTTGCGCGCATACCAGAGCAGGAGATGGTGCTGGCGATCATTGGCCGCTTCTGGCGGCCTGACGCACCGGTGCTGCGTGATTGGCAGGCGGAGGAATTTTCCGTCATCGCGCCACGGGGCATGGCCAAGGCAGTGTGGAATTTTTATCTTGTCCCGGCTGAAAGCGCAACCGAACTCAGCACGGAAACCCGTGTGCAATGCTTTGGCCAGAGCACGCGCCTTAAGTTCCGGCTCTACTGGACGATGATTGGATTTTTCTCCGGCTTGATCCGCAAGGAGATGCTCGAGATGGTGAAGCGCAACAGCGAGCGTCCGGCAGATCTGACTTAATCTTTAGTCTGGATCTTCAATCTGTATCTTCAGTAATCTGTATCTTCAGTCTGGACCTTCAGTCTGGATTTTCCGCAGCTCGCGAATTCGAGAGCTGCTCTGCGAAAGCGGGGCCACATTTGCGGCCCATGGTCTCATCAGACCAATAGCAAATCGAAAAAAACGAAAATTCAATTGATGCAGGGGGACAAAAGTAAACATGGAAGACCGCAATAAAATGGACAACAAGACCGAACCGATCGACCGCCACAACCGCGACCAGGAAAGAGACAAGAAACCAACCCAGGGGTCGCAGGAGATCAACCGCCAAAAGCAAGACCAACAAGGACAGCGGGAACAAAAAGACCGCGAGAAGAAGCCCGCATAACCAGCAGCTCTCTGGCGCACATGCCGGGAGGAGACCCCGGGGAACGGGCAGGTTGCCGCAACGCGCCAGAGAAGCTTTTCATCGCGCGCGCGGAAGAATTGCCGCGGGCTGGTAAACAAATCACGCAGAGATTGAAAGATTGAACGCGATTCGATATTGAGAAAAAGGAGGAAACAGCGATGGACATGGAATCCTTGAAAGACCTTTTTATAGAAGAGTTGAAAGACCTTTATTCGGCGGAAAACCAAATATTGAAAGCGCTGCCCAAGATGATTAAGAAAGCGACTGCGCCGGAATTGAAGAGCGGCTTTGAGCAGCATCTGAAAGAGACACAAGCACACGTGGAACGCCTGGAAAAGATTTTCCAGGAGCTGGAACTGAGTCCCAAGGGCAAGAAGTGCAAGGGCATGGAAGGCGTGATTGCCGACGGGAAAGAGCTGATGGAACAAGACGCCGACGCGGACGTGATGGACGCGGGCCTGATTGGGGCGGCGCAACATGTGGAGCACTACGAGATGGCCGGCTACGGCTGCGTGAGAACGTACGCCGAACTGCTGGGACACAACGACTTTGCCAGGATGCTGCAGAAAACCCTGGATGAAGAACGCGCGACCGACGAGAAGCTGACGGAGCTGGCGCGCAACATCAACGTGGAAGCGGAGAAAGCGGCGTAAGTTTTTTCGGCAGGCTTAAAACTTTGTGTTCTGGTAATGGGCACAAGGTTTTTTGTGGAAAGAAGTTCACCGCGGAGACTCGGATCGCGAGGGATTTGCCGGAATCGCCGGAATTTGAAACCGTTATCCTTTGAGAGAATGGTGAGAATTCCCTGTTGCGGCATGGCAAGGGACATTTTGCCGGGATCCTTCGACTCTACCTCGCTCCTAAACGTCGCGCGGTTGTTGCTCAGGATGACAAGACGGTGGTGGTATGGCGGAAACAAAAACCCGCTTTCGGCGGGTTCTGGGCCTGCTTGGTCTTAATGTTTTCGCTCGATCTAATGTTTTTGCTTGCGCTGGGGCAGCGGGGTTTTGAGCCGCTTTACCAAAGCAAGGCGGACTTTGCCGAATTGCGCCCAATCGCTGTTTTCAACCGACTCCAGCGGATCTAACAGCGCGGTATTGATCTCAAGCTGGACTTCCTGGGTGAGTCCAAGCATGTCCCGGAGGTCGCGGGGGCGAAGCATGCCGGTTTTGCCCAGGTCATGAAGCCTTTGGACAATGAAGTGGAAGGAGCGGTTGAGCAGGAACATGGAGCGGTAAACGTCCATCCGTTCCGCACTGGTAAAATTCAGAGCAGCCATTGTTGCCTCCCTGTTGAGGTGATTTTGGTCAGGACGCGTTCGGTGTTGATTGCACCGGGCGCGTCCGTTTTTTATTTAATGGATTTGGTGGCGAGATGCAACGAAAAAAGAGCGAAGCTTGAAGAAACGAATAATGTGAGGTAAGTGGCAAATAATGTGAAGCGGGGGCTTTAGATTGTGAAGCGAAGTAGGAAAAGTTTTGCCGCGGATTGCGCGGATGAAAAGAAAAATCTTCGCCACGGAGGCACGGAGAAAACAGGACGACACACCTGAGCTTTTGTAGATATTGATATCGTTCTGATGACCTCACCACAGTCACAGGCTAACGCGAGACAGCAGCGGAGCAGATCCCTTCTCACAAATGCTCGGCCTCGGTCAGGATGACAAGACGGTGTTGTTATTGCGAAACACAACCCGCCCCGTATCCGGCGCGCCGGGAATGCGACTTCGTATTCGTCCGTCTTTCGCCTGCCTAAGGGTGGCGGATTTAATTTGCGCCCACCTGTGCGGTAAGGCTTGCATCCAATCATTGAAGAGAAATTCAAAGAAGAGAAACTCAAACGAAAGCTACATCAGGGTGTGCAAACCTTCCGCGCATGCCCGAGAGGATGGGAAAAATGAAAATTCACAAGGGCCTGCGTTTTGCAAGTTCGATGGTGCTGATGGGCGCGCTGGCTGCGCCGCTGTCTCTAATGGCACAAGAGCACGACCGGGACGACCACAAGGACCGGGATGATCGGCAGCACAGAATCTATGACCGCGACCACAAGGATTATCACAACTGGAATGACGACGAGGACCGCAGATACCGGCAGTGGTACACCGAGTCGCACAATGGCCGCGAGTATCGGGAATACAACAGATTGAAGCACAAGGAGCAGTCGGCGTATTGGAATTGGCGGCACCAGCACGGCGATGGCGACCATGATCGCGACGATCGTCACTAGA
>DATBCN010000466.1:0-4289 GCA_036270475.1 Candidatus Angelobacter sp.
GAGACAGAAAATTTATCCCACACGTGTGATTGTGAACGGTGAACCCCTGATTTGAGACAGTCAATAGAATCATAGTGCACCCTCGGTGTTCTCCAGCAGGGGGTTGGGGTAAGACCGCTTATAGAGAGTATTTGCGGCAAACAAGAGTTACATCACTGCCATCCGTGCCCATCAAATTCGGCGGGCGCGGACCATTATCCAATGGCAGACTGTTAGAGCGGTCCATAAGCCAAAAGGAGATTGTTGATGGCGCGGTAACAGCAATTTCAAGCTCCACTCCGGAATCGCCCATGGCCAGCAATGTCAGGCCAAAACGGCCTCCCTTGTGTACCGGCACGTCTCGTCCTGCCACTTTTACTGAGACTGGCTGAACTTCTTCAGGGAACCTGATCATCAGCCGTTCAGCATTCCTTTGTGACCTGACTCTCAGCTTCAGCCGGTGCAGGTTGCCTTCTTTTGTATGTTGCAGGTCTTCAATCAGCGGCGGCGCCAGAGGAACGGTGGGCGCGGGCCCCGCGATCATTGGTTGTGCCCAACCGGCAAGATAGTTTGGTATTAGATGCGGTTGGGGGAAGTGTGTTCCCAGAAACTGACGGGTAAAATCGTCTGGTTCCTTGTCATAGGTGATCCAAATCGCCGTGTTGTCGTCAGCGTTAAGGCTATAGAGAATGCTGTCTGGCCGCGGATGGTCCGGCGTAAATCTGGATAGCGCGGTTCCTGCCACCAGAAAAATGATTGCTATCGCAATCAATGCCGTTGGCTCCCAGGCAGGACGAATGCCGGCATAGGCTTCAAGCGTTTGTATTGATAACAGCAGCAACACGCCAACCAGAATCGCGGACGCCACCACTGTGATCATTTGAAAAGTAAGGAATATGTAAACCAGGTAAACCACCGGGGCAAAAAGCAGGACCGCCGCAACCAGAGCAGGCAGGCCATGTGTCCATCTGTTTTCCGGAGCGCTTTCACGTGCCACAGTTGTGAGGCGTCCCACGAGAGCGAGTAGAAGAGGCCAGAATATCAGGTAGCTGCCAGAAGGCAGGAAGAGCGCGAGGATCGAACTCAGTATCCAGCAGAGCGATAATGCCCCAAGGGAAAGCTCCTGGCTGCCCAGGCGTTTGCGAAGGAGCTGAAGACCCAGCGTGCCAGCACACGCGGCGAGAAAGATCACTCCGCTCAACAGCATTAGATTCACCGGCGAATCGCTGATGATTTTGCGGTTGGCAAGAGCCAAGGAAAGCAGCCAGAATCCCAGAGCTGCTGCGCCAGCCATGAGAGCAAGAATTAGCAGGCAACCAAGCAAGGCCAGAAAGAAACGGCCCTTGCTGAACTCAGGACGACGGAAGACCAGCACCAGCAGGGAAGCCCACAAGATAGTAATCAGCGCCTGCCCCGGGAGTACCCAGCTTTCGCTGTATGTAATCATCCTGTCGCCCAACCAATCGAAAAATACATCATCCCCGCGAGCGTCGCGCAGCGATGCCAAATCTAGCTGGCCGAAATGGCGAGTCAGGGCGAGTCCGTAGGACCCGTGGTGCTGGAGTGAAGCGAGGCTGAGGTTATGGGGTGTGTCCAGCGGAGAGTGGTATGACTCAATATCCTCACCAAAAGCAAAATTCAAACCGGGAATCCCGCCGGGACGAAAGACCGTGAAGTCAGTGTCATTGGGAAGCAACTTGTAGAGCGCGTAGAATAGCGACGAGCCAATCGGATGCGGCGTGACGCGGGCAACGGCTTCCACAAGCGGCCGGTTATTCAAGCCCGTTTCAAATAGCAGCGAAGGTCCGCGATTACCGCGTGCTTCAAAATTAATGATAAAGCCAACATCCTTGAGCCAGGGATGAGAATGAGCAAACGCGTCAGCTCCCAGCAGTCCCGCCTCTTCTCCGTCAGTAAACAGAACGATTACGTCCCGCTGCAATGCCGGCCCTGAATGAGCTGCCCGGAGAATTTCAAGAATGGCAGCAACGCCAGCAGCATCATCAGCTGCGCCAGCAGCGCGGTACACAGAGTCATAGTGTGCCATTAATAAAATTGCAGGCCCGCCGGAAACGCCGGGAATCTTGCCCACAATGTCTTTGGTCTTGCCCGCAATAACCAGACGCTCCGTGGGAGCAACGCCAATTCCTTCAAAAACACCCGCTTGAACGCCCAGTTGGGAAAGTTGCGCCAGCAAATATTCCCTGACTTGAGAGTTGGCGGCAGAGCCAATGGGATGAGGAACGCGCGCTATCTGGGAGACATGGGCAAATGCTCTCTCGGCGGAAAACTCGTTTGCCGCTGCGTTGGCGGGCAGAGGATCAGGCGGATTGAGTCCTCTGACGGCAATGATCGACAAGGCGGCGATGACGCTCCAAATCAGGAAGAAAAACAAGAGCGGACGTTGCGAACGGCTGCTTCCTGTTGGAGTGCTGGCTAGCCGTCCAATATTCATGCGTTAGAGTATAGGTCACTGCGTTGTGCTTTCATAAAAGGCAGCGGTAAAATTTTATTCCTGCAGTTTTGAAATGAAACTCAATCTTGGCCAGGGTGTAAAGTAGTTCTTTGTCCAATGTCCTCCTTTTCTGCTGATCTGCCTCCCCATCTGGTAGCACTTGTCCCTGCACAATGGGCGGCATGGCGCTGGTTTGTATTGCGCGGTGCAGGTTTCCCCGCTGCGATGGCGGGCCGCCTGGCGCAGCCTCTTTGCGCCGCTGCCGCGGACAACGTGATTCAAGCCGAGATTGAAGCTGAAAATCAAATTCAAACGGCTGTTCGAGCGTTGAATGAAGCGCTTGACCGATTCACGGCAGAAGGAGTGCAGCGCCATGATCAGAGATTCATAGCGCTCCTGAATGCGCGCCGGCGGCTCACATCGGGGAAAATCCCAGAGAGTTATGACCCTGCCGGCGGCCTCGCAGAGACGGTTGGCGCGATCAAGCTGGCCCTGGCCAGACGTGACCATTTGCGCTTGGAGTTTGAGCGCTTATTTCTAGCCGGCATCGAGCAGCAGAGTGCGGTATTGCAGAGTTTCGCGAGCGACCCGCGGTTCCGTGAAGCAATCCTTTGGCAGAACCAACATGCTTTTCAGAACGCCATTCAGCCGGTTGCGCGCACACAGTGTGGCGATACAAGGAACCAGCGGCAACGCAATCATGAAGAACTGGTTGCGAGCTATGCGCAGCGCTACTGCGTGAAGAATGACACGATCGGTTTTTTTGGCCCGGTGTCGTGGGGCAGGGTTGAAGATGACGGCGATGTAATTGAGATAAGTCTTGGCGCGTCACTCATCAAAAGCCGGCAGACTTATTTTGAAAGCTGGGCGGTGGATAAAATCGCTGCCAGCCTCTCGCTTCTGGAGGGCATGGCCTGGTGGATTCCTCCGCGGCTTTTGCCAGATGTTTATCTTGAAAACGGCTTGTTGCATCGAGCAGGAGTTCCTCCGGTTGGCGTTACCGGCCTGGAATTTGCAGCGCTACGGCTGTGCGATGGAAAAGCATTGCCGGAGGACATCCTGCGCGCCGTTCAGGATGATGCCCGGTTTAAAGCGATCGGGCAGAGCAGTCTACGCCAGTTGCTGAAAGCGCATACGAGCAAGGGAAACCTGGTCTGGCGGTTTTTGGTCCCAGTAGAAGTGAATTGTGAGGTTAGCCTTCGTAAGCAATTGAACAGGATTGGCGATGCAGAGCTTCGCGAGAGAGCAACCCGCCAACTCGATCAACTTGAAGGCGCACGCGCGGACGTGGCCAACGCCGCCGGCGATCCTGAGCAATTGAATCACGCTTTGAGCAAAGCGGAACAAACGTTTGCAGCGATTACAAACACTCCGGGTCTGCGCAATGCCGGAGCTACCTACGGCGGCCGCACCATCTTGTACGAGGATTGCCAGAGAGACATTGCCCTCCGGATCACGCCCGAGCTGCTGTCCCCTGTCTTCCCGGCTCTTTCGCTGCTGCTGCAGAGCCTGCGCTGGCTGATGCAATCCATGGCATTGGAATTTCATCGTTTGTTCCTGCAGACTTTGAGCGAGATCAGCGGCGCAGGAGGGTGTCCTGAAATTAGGCTGCTGGCTTGGTGGCTGTATACGGAGCCGAAGCTGCTTAACGCGTCTTCATTGGCGGATGTTGATCAGTTTCGTAAAAAATGGGCCGAGACCCTGCCGGTGAATCCGGATAAAACTGCTATTTATTTAAAGAGCGGCGATCTAAAAGAAAAAATCGACAGCCTGTTTCCGGAACATGGCCCTGGATTTTATCCTGTCCGCTATTTTTGTCCTGACCTTATGCTGGCCGGAGCCAGCGTGGAAGATA
>DATBCN010000467.1:0-6227 GCA_036270475.1 Candidatus Angelobacter sp.
TACAAGCCTTTCGTCCGTGACCTTGCCAGATTTTTTTCGCGCCAGACTTTCCTGGCCTCCGACCTGGCCGACAATATGCTCGCCGAACTCTTCCTGCCAGACCGGTCCGGTAATAGCCGCATCCTTTCTTACGACGGCAGAAGTTCGCTTTGCACCTGGCTCCGCGTGGTGCTGTCAAACCGGGCAATCAATCTTCGGCGCGGCAAGGCCTACGCGCGGACTGACGACCTTGAAGGCAGCATTCCTGAGCGGACGACGTTCGTCAACTTTGACCAGATGGTCCGTGCCGCGCGCTATCGCGACCGGCTGACCGATGCCATGAAGCGGGCCTTGGCGCAGTTGGCGTCGCAAGAGCGGCTGCTCTTGCTCTGGCGGTATGAAGACGGTTTGCAGCTTGGGCAAATTGCCCGGCTGCTGGGCATTCATCCGTCCAACGTGGGGCGCAGGCTGCAAAGACTGCATGGCAAACTGCGGGACCGGATTGTCGCCAACCTCGCCACGCAACATGGGTTGAGCGGACCGGCCATTGCAGAGTGCCTGCTGGATATGATTGAGAATCCGTATCATGACGTCTCAATCCTTGAAGCGTTGCAGTCAGCGGAACTCGATCTGACTTCGGTATGAACGTTCCGGCGGACCATCCATGCATGGCCGCGAAAAGACGTTCTTGCGCGGCAACGCTTTAATCGGGACCATAAGTTTCTTCACCGCCATTCGCGCTGTAAGCATGCGGTCTGGTATAGAATCTGCTGACCGGAAAATCTGGCATGGGCTGTTCAGGCCGGTCAGCACTCATCCGTCAGGGTACGCAATGGAGTCTGGCTTTTTCGGTTTTGCGGAAAAACCGGCGTGAAAGTAGAAAGGTGCCGCGTGGAAGCAATCGGGACGCAAAGTAAGGCTGCCGTTCAGTCTTTGGAAATATCCGGCATGGTCCGGTCGTGGGCCAATACCAACCCAGCCACTCAAGGGATCTCCAGTGTACGGCTCAGATATGCGGATGGAGAGCTGCGGATCACCATCTTCGGCGCCATGCAGAATGCTCCCTTCAGTTGGGGAGAAGCTGTGGTTGAATCCATCTATGCTGAAAATGCTTCTTCCACCCGAGGCATGGCCTTCGTCGCCAAATACGATTTTGGATTTCTCCAGACATTGATAGAAGGCAACGTGAACGCCGGACTTCTGGTATTGGCGGCATTTCACACGTTCCATGACGGCAGCCGCCGCTCGAACTATTTTTCGCGCGAATTCTTTCACGAGGCGGCGTCATGAACCAGGTTGCCTTGGAACAGACGCAGGAACATGCCGCCACCACCACGGCGCTTGACCTGGCTTTATTGACCGGGACCTGGGTCAACACCAATGCGTCGCCTTCATTCATACGCCGCATCCAGCTTGAGGCGGCAGAAAGCCGGCTTACCATGCGCGTCACCGGTACGGGTGCCGGATCGCCTGAAGATTGGGGAGCAAACACGGCCCAGCCATTTACCGAGAACACCGCATCACGCCAGGCAATGGCTTTTAGCGCGTTGTTTGATCTGGGCGGCATGGAAAGCCTGCTGCAGGCATATGTGGTGAAGGGCGTTCTGGTCATCGTGAGCTTTACCAAGGTAAAAGGCGGACGAGAGCGCTCCAGCAGTTTTGGCAAGGAATTTTTTTACCGGATTCCCTGAACGGCGTTTCGCAAATTGGACCTGCGCGTATTTTTCTGAGAGCAGACAGCTGAGAGCTGAGAGCGCTGCCAAACACTGCGCGTGGGCTTTTGCTGGGCGATTTCGAACGGTTTGAGGCAAGACCACAATGGACAGGCCACTGCGTTTTCACTGGAGCCTTTCTCAGGCGGGAGACAAACTCCGGCGGGCGCAAGCCACGGTCAGTATGTCCGGCCTGTTTGATCCTGGGCAGCAGATTGCCGCCTGCCGCCAGGCAGAGCGGAACGGCATTGAATCCATGCTGATGGCGATTGGCTTCACGCGGCCTGATCCGCTGCAGTTGGCCATTGCCATTGGCCTGCAAACGGAAAAAATAAAATTCATGGTGGCCTGCCGCTCCGGCCTGATCTCGCCGACCTTTTACGTCCAACAAATCAATACCGCGTCGGCCATTTTGCCGGGGCGCATTCTGTTGAATATCGTATGCGGACATACGCCGCATGAATTGCGCTACTACGGCGATTTTCTTGCTCACGATGCCCGTTACCGCCGCACGGATGAGTTCCTGACCGTTTGCCGTGGTTTGTGGAGCGGTGCTTTTCCTTACAGCTTTCAAGGTGAGCATTACAAGATTGAAAATGCGCGCCTCCACACTCCGTTTTTTGGCAACGGGGCCGGCGCGCCGGAAATTTTTGTGGGCGGAAATTCCACGGAAGCAGCCGGCGTGGCCATCCAGCATGGTTCATGCCTATGGCGGTTTCCCGCGGCCCCGGACGCCCTGGAACAGCAGGTCCGCCCGGTGCTGCACCATGGAACACAGGTTGGTCTTCTCACGTCCATCATTGCGCGGCCCACGCACGATGAAGCTTTGGCGGTGGCTGCCGCCCTGGTCGCCAGCGTGGGCGGAGAGGCCCGCGCGGTCCATCAGCAATTCGCCGCCAGGGTGGATTCAGAAGGCTTCCGCTCAGTCTACGAGATGGCGCAGGCAAATTCCGCGTGGATCACGCCGTGGTTATGGGCCGGCGCCGTGCCTTATCTGGGCGCGCCCAGTATCGCGCTGGTTGGCTCGTTCGCGGAAATAGCCGACGCCATGATGCTCTACAAGCAAACCGGCATCACGCAATTCCTGTTGATGGGCTGGCCCGATCAGGAGGAAATGGATTATTTTGGCTCCGGCGTGCTGCCTCTGGTCCGCGCCCGCGAACAGGCGCATCGGGCAACGATTACCGCCGGTGATCGGGCCCGAGCGGAAAGCGCGTGATGTGATGGAAAACACGAACGTCAATCCGCGACTGGGCATCAAAGCCTCCGGCAATGCGGCAAAACCATTGCGCTTTCACTGGAGACTGCTCCAGCGGGGTGAACATTCCGGCGTTACCAGAGCAGGCCAGGCGGGTTCCATGGAAGCCGGCCTTCCTGACCTGCCCGCGCAGTTGGACTTCTGCCGCCAGGCAGAAGAAAGCGGCATTGATTCCTTGCTGGTGGACATCAACTTTGCCAAGCCGGAGCCAATGATGCTGGCCACCGCGCTGGGCGTGAAAACGCGGGCTGTGACATTCATGGTGGCCATCCGTTCCGGAGTGGTCTCGCCAACTCTATTCGCGCAGCAGGTGAATACGCTCTCCGCGCTGACCAACGGACGCGTGAACCTGAATGTTGTGGCCGGCCATTCGCCGGACGAGCAGCGCTTTTATGGCGACTGGCTCGGGCATGACGAACGTTATGCGCGCACCGCCGAATTTCTTGAGATCTGCCGCGGATTGTGGAAGAAGAACGGCGGCGTGAATGTCCACGGAAAATACCTGCAGGTGGAAGACGCGCGGATTAACACCCCATTCGTTTCCCCGGTTCGGAGTGCGCCGGAAATTTTTATCGGCGGCAATTCTGACCAGGCCCGCGATCTGGCCTTGCGTTATGGCACATGCTGGATGCGTCTCGCGGAAACTCCGGCCAAGGTTGCCGGCGCCGCCGGGGCCATGCTGAACGCGGGCAAGGAACTGGGGTTGCGGCTGTCAGTGATCTGCAAAAGCACGCGAGCAGAAGCGCTGCAGGCCGCGCAGGAGCTTGTTGCCAGCGCAGAGATCAAGCCGCGCAACTCAGCGGAAGAAACCCGGTTTGTCCAGGAGAGCGATTCTCAGTCGATTCGCGCGCAATATGCCATCGCGGAATCCGAATGGCTGGCGCCGTGGTTGTGGACAGGAGCAGTCCGCACTCACGGAGCGCCGTCCATCGCCATGGTTGGAACGCCGGCCACCGTGGCCTCGGCCATCCTCGAATACAAGCGCGCCGGAGTAACTCACTTTATCTTGTCCGGCTGGCCAAAGCTTGAATCCATGACAAACTTTGGGCGTGAAGTGCTTCCGCTGGTACGCCGGCTTGAACGCCAGGGCGTGGCCGCTGAATAAGCACGAATCAAGTCTTGTGGCATCCAGGGCCATGGATCGCCCACCTTTTTCACTAGCAAACACAGAGCGTCCTGACCTGATTGTTCTGGGATTGCCGGCAGAAAAGAAGTTCAAACGGCGATTTCCGTTCCAGCGTTACTTACAACATCATCGCTGAAGCGCCCTGCCCGGTGCTTACGGTGCGTGATGTATTCAGTGGCAACTGATCTTCCCGCAGCCTCGGGATGGTGGTGAGCGACGGGGGGAGCGCTCCATCGCCGAGGGACCCAAAAGCTGACCTTCCGGGAACGATGAAAGCAGCGCACAAGCGCTGCTTTCGTTTGTTGGCGGTCCTGAATGGTCCCATGTCCATCCATGAAGGCCAGCTACATTAAATCTTTTCTTATAACCGTGGGCAACGGCACAAATCTGAAACCCAAGACCTATAATACCTGCCAACAACGTAGTATTTTTTGGCTCAGCCCGCGCGCCCGTTGCGTGTGGGCCGGGCCTGCCAGGAAAGTGACACCCTGCCATGGCTAATTCCGTTGTACCTCCTCACGAACGGCTCGATGAACTCGAACGGCTCCTGCGGCAGAGCGCGGGCGAGCTTCGCGACACGAAAAAAGAGCTGGAGGATTTTAATTACTCCGTATCGCATGATCTGCGGGCCCCATTGCGTCACATCACCGGCTTTGTACAAATCATCCTGGAGGACTATGGCAATACGCTGGAGTCGCAGTGCCGCCAGTATTTTGAGGGCATCCAGCAAAGCGCGTGCAAAATGGCGCTGCAACTGGATGAACTGCTTAGACTTTCACGGCTGGGCCGGCAGGAACTGCACTGGCAAACCGTGGCGCTGGACCAGTTGGTCCACGCCGTGGTGCAGGACCTGGCCCCGGCAGCCGGTGAACGCAACGTGAAGTGGAAGATCGCGCCTCTCCCGCGGGTCGAGTGCGATGCCGCGCTGATGAAGCAGATTTTTTTTAATCTTCTCGCCAATGCGCTCAAGTTTACCCGTCCCCGCGTTGAGGCCGTGATTGAAGTGGGAACTCTGCCGGAAAACGGCGGTGGAACAATCTTTGTGCGCGACAACGGCGTGGGCTTTGATATGAAGTACTCTGACAAACTCTTCGGCATCTTCCAGCGGCTGCACGCGAAGCAGGAATTTGAAGGAGTTGGATCTGGGCTGGCCGCCACGCAGCGCATCCTGCGCCGGCATGGCGGACGCATCTGGGTGGAGGCGGCGGTGGACAAAGGAGCTACTTTCTTCTTCACGCTGGATGGGACCCGGGCCACGGGAGAATAGATTCAATGGGCAAGACGCCGGAATCCGGGAGTCCCCGCGCTTACCAGTTGTTCTCCGCCATTGCCGCGGGGACGGCAATCGTGGCTGGCATCACCGTAATGGCAGGCTGGTGGCTGCACATTACCGGGCTGACGAGCATTCTGCCGGGCCTGGCAACAATGAAACCAAACACAGCGATTTGTTTTGTCTTGTCCGGCGCCGCCCTGTGGCTTCAGCGGGCTGAATTTGCTGGCGGCTGGAGAGCTGGCCGTGCGGCAAAAACAGCAGCGCGCATCTGCGCGGCCATTGTTGTCGCCCTGGGGGCCGCCAATCTCTGCGAACGCCTGTTTGGCTGGGACCTCGGCGTTGACGAGTTAGTTTTCCGCCGCACGCTTCTAGCGACCAATGTTCCCAATCCAGGCTTGATGGCTGCCGCCACGGCCATGGCTTTTACACTTATTGGCGCTGCGTTGCTGGTTCTGGATTGGGAGACCAGGCAAAAACGGCGCCCGGCGCAAGGCCTTGCGCTCATCGCTGCATTAACCGGGGCCATTGCTGTGCTGGGCTATGTTTATGGCGTGCGCGTCTTTAGCGTGAGCGTGTACGCCAGCATGGCCCTGCATACCGCGATTTTGTTTGTAGCCATGGGCGCGGCGGTACTCTTCGCCAGGCCTAACCGTGGGATGATGGCTGTGCTTACTAATAATGGGTTAGGCGGTTTGGTGGCCCGCCGTTTGCTCCCCATTCTGATTGTGTTGCCGGTCATCGCTGGATGGATAAGGCTCAAAGGCCAGCAATACGGATACTATGGGACCGAGTTCGGGCTGGCGATCTTTACCGCAAGCAATGTAGTTATCTCCGTGGTCGTTTTGTGGGTGACGGCTCTATGGCTCAATCGCACGGACT
>DATBCN010000468.1:0-2662 GCA_036270475.1 Candidatus Angelobacter sp.
GCAATTCAACAAGCGCGACCTGCCCAGCGCCATGCCGCTGGAAGACTTGAAACGCGAACTCAGCAAAAAAGAAGAACCTACATTTGAGGCCGTCGCCTTTCAGGGTAAGGGAGTGTTTGAGACCTTGAAGGAAGTGGCGCGACTGGTGCTGATTGAGCTCAAGAAGGGGTAGTTTTCCAACTCCCGAGCGCAACGAGGGACAGCCGCTATAACTACAGCCGCTCCCGTGCCAATATCCCCGGAATTAAGTCGTGACCTTTAGGACTCTCGCTTCGCTCTACAAAATCACCCTGGCTGCTGGTTAATCTGGAGTAAATTCCTGGTTTAAGGGACCTCTCGCTCGGCTTAAAATTCCACGGGCGCTGCCCCGGTTTCACTTTGGGATTTTCAAAAAAACCAAAGTTGAATAGTGCAATTTTGTTCTGTAATCTTTGCTGATACACGTTCTGTTTTTCGACTATGGATTTCCTCGGCATGTTTTGGACGGAAGCGAACTGAAAAAAGAGAACCGTATGCCGGACAATCGTGGGAAACGGGCGGTCTGCGGACGGGTGCTCGCAAACTGACCAAGCAAGAAATAGAACGAATCTCAGGAGGCGGAGGAGGTAATACATATGCCAGCCTCGCTTGTAACCGGCCGCCAGCACTCCTGACACAGGCATGTATCCATAGCTCCCGGAGCGGACTTTCAACACAAGTCGCTTCGACAAAGTTTTTTCTGCGTCCAGAATGGGAGAAGAATTGAAATGGAAAAGGAGAACTTATGTCGAATGATGGCAACAACCGGGTACTTGGCCGGAAAGGTGCTCGTCAACTGACTCTGACTGAAGTCGAACAGATCGCCGGAGGGAAGCTTACTTTTGCCAGCGTTCTTTTAACCGGCCCCGTTAGCAACCCAGATGACATTCTGGATCAATAGCCGCGGCAGCCGCTTGTAAACCCAAAACCTTTGCATGGAGTGCAACCGACGGAAGCGTGGCCGCATGGCTGGCGCTTCCGTCATCCTGTCTGCGACAAAGCCATGAAGATTATCGTGCTGGCACACCCGAAAGATGATCATGCGGCGCCCATTCAATGGGCACTGGAGCAGGCCGGATATCAGGCGGCTTGCTGGAGCGGAGTTTCCTGGACGGAGCAGGAGCAAGCATCTTTACTTTTGGACCAGGCGCCAGGCGTCTGCCTGGGAGGTCATAGACTGGAAAGCGGCGACGTTGTCTGGCTTCGCCAGCCCGACCAGCCGACACACGTTGCGGCCAACTCTGGAGAACGAGCAGGTTATCACGCTTTTTTTAACGCGCTCGCTTACACGCTTGAGGGCCTGCCTTTCCGCTGCGTCAATCGATATTCAGCATCGCGCCTGGTGCGAAACAAGGCTGTGCAACTGCATGTGGCGCGCGCCTCCGGGCTGGAGATACCGGCAACACTCATGTCGAATTCTCCGCCTATGGTAAGAGATTTTTTTGATCAAAATCCCACCAATGCTATTTGCAAAGCCTTTGCTTCCCATGTGTGGCAGCAGATGGGAGCAGAAGGCGTGACTGTGACCGAGACTTTCAGTTTAAGCCGTGAGCAGTTACCGCCGGACGAAGTTTTCACCTATGCTCCCGCCATCTACCAGCAAAGAGTCCCAAAGCAGTTTGACGTCAGGGCGGTGATCATGGGCAAGCGAATCTATTCTTTCGCGCTGCGCACCCCGGCAAATTCCCTCGATTGGCGGCATGAGGTGAGAAATATAGATGTCGAGACCATCCAAACACCAGATCATGTTGAGAGGGGCATACTCCGCTTCGCGGAAAAAACCGGCGTCTGCTTTGGCGCAATGGACTTTGCCGTGGACTGGAATGGAGATTGGTGGTTCCTGGAAATCAACGAGCAGGGCCAGTTCCTCTGGCTGGACCAGCTTTGTCGGCAAGCCGGTCTGCAGCAGAAGTTCTGCGCTTTTCTAACCGCGCCAGAAACCTCCGCACGGTCGCTGGAAGACAGGCAAGGCCTTTTTCCATCGCATGGCGAATACCAACTATCGCATCCAGGGGAGAAAGTTCCGGACGTCACCAAAACCTCGGCGGAATCGATGTACAAGTCACTGGAGCCGTGAGCAATTGGCCATCGGCAAATGGCAGTTAGCATTTGTTTCCCACTTGCGCTCTAACCATTTTTCCGGCTGCATACGTGATTTTGAAACAGCCGAGAATGCCCATTTCAATGCGGACAAAAAAAGCTGGGAACCAACCCCCAGCTTCTTCTTAAATGCTATGTGCCAATTGCTTACTTGTGATCCAGCAGCGGGGAAATCCCGCCAAAGTCACGTTGAGATTTGCCCGCGCCGCGTCCGGCCTTGGCGGCCAACGGCGATCCTGAATTCAAATCACCATATTTCTCCAGCAGCACCGGCACCAGCGCGCCTTCGGCTTCCTTGGTAAACGTGAGCTGATTTTCTTTTCTGTCAATGCGGATAAAGTCACCGAGCTTGATCTGGCCGGTGGCGACAAGGTTCGCCAGCGGGAAGACTACGTTCTTTTCGATGGCCCGCTTCAGATGGCGCGCGCCATACTTGGGGTCTGTGCCTTCCTGCAAAAGAAACCCTTTGACCGGGGCGGTGCAAGCAAACACAAACTGGCTGTTTCCGGTGGCCTGCAGGATGCGCTGCTGCACCATGCCCAGT
>DATBCN010000469.1:0-7991 GCA_036270475.1 Candidatus Angelobacter sp.
CCTGCGCCTGTGGTGCGCTGGATGCTCCACCGGGCAGGAACCATACACGCTGGCCATGCAGGTTTGTGATGCTCTGGCCTATTACTACCTGCGCAATCCGCTGCCGTTTGAAATGCCGGTCCCCAAGCCGCTGATTCCACCACCGTGGAAAGTGGAGATCCTGGCGTCTGACATTAACTACTCCGTGTTGCGCGCGGCGCAGGAAGGGATCTACCCGGAAACCCAGATGGAATCCGTGGATTACGCCTACCGGCTGCGCTACTTTGATAAAGTGGGCGACCGCTACGCCATCAAACGCGGACTGAAAGACCTGGTCCATTTTGATTTTCACAATTTGAAGACCGAGTTCCTGCCGCAGCGCAACGACGTGATTTTCTGCCGCAACGTAATGATCTATTTTGACGAAGCCGAACAAAAGCGGCTGGTGGAAAAACTTTATCGCTGCCTGAACGCGGAAGGTTATTTGTTCATCGGACACGCGGAAAGCCTTTTTGGACTTTCCGACAAGTACAAGATGGTCCACCAAAACAACGGCACGGCCTACCAGCGGATTGAGGTGACTGGGTGACGTTCTTCCCTGATGATCGGGCCTCTGAGCTCCGCGAACTCTTCTTTGAGACGGCAACGGAACTGTTGCAGACGCTCAACGAAGAGGGGATGGAACTGGAGAAGCGTCCAGAAGACGCTGAGGTGCTGCGCCGGGTGCGCCGCACGGTGCATACGCTCAAAGGTGACTCCGCCGCATGCGGTTACACCGAACTGAGCGAGCTGGCCCATGCTCTGGAAGACGTACTTAAGCCGGAAGTGGCCGCGCTGAGCAGGCAGGCGCTGGCCGAAGCAGTATTGATTGCCGCCGATACGTTCAGCTCCATGCTCTCAGCCTATCGCGGCAGCCTGCAGCCGCCCGCCGGAGAAGAGCTGAAACAGCAGATTCTGCTGCTCACGCGCAAGCCCGCCAGCAATGTCCGCTACAAGCTGCAGGCGCGTTTTGTGTGGAGCGAATACGAACAGATTGTAGTAGCGGACGCTCTGGGCCGCGGCGAAAGCGTTTACTACGTGGCGTTTTCCATTGAGCCGCAATGCCCCATGCGCGGCGCGGCCATGCAGTTGATTCGCAACGTGCTGCAGGATTGCGGACGCCTGCTGGCGATGGCGCCGGACCAAAGCACGCTGAGCAACGATCTTGACGTGGTGGAAGCAGCCATTTCCAGCGAAAACTCCGAAGAGTGGATCACCAGAAAATGCCGTATTCCGGCGGTGATTGCGGAGGTGCTGGTGCAACGGGCCACCCGTCATCAGGAACAGACGGAAGACCTGCTGGACATAGTGAAGCATGTAACCGCTCCGGTGGAAGAAGAGACGGAAGTGACGATCCAGGCAGAAGAGACGCCCGTGCCTGCAGCAGCCGTTCCAGTGGAGACGGCGGCTTCGCCCGGGGTGAACAGGGCCATGACTGGGACGGATTCCCAGTCCACCAGTTTTGCCAGCATGTCTGAAACGCTGCTGCGCGTGGACGCGGAGAAGATTGATTCAGTCCTGAACCTGGTCGGCGAACTGATTATCGCCAAGAGCATGCTGCACCAGGCCATCAATGAATTGGACAAGAAATATCCCAAAGACCCACTGAAGATGCGCTTTTCAGACGCCATGGCATTCCAGGCGCGCATCATGAACGACCTGCAAAAATCGGTGATGAAGATCCGCATGGTGCCGGTGGAGCATCTTTTCCGCCGCTTTCCGCGCGTGGTCCGCGACGTGGCCAAATCCTGCGGCAAGGAAGTGAACCTAGTAGTGACCGGGCAGGACACTGATCTGGACAAAAGCATTCTTGACATGCTGGCCGAACCCCTGGCCCATCTGGTGCGCAACGCGGTGGACCACGGCATTGAAGCTCCGGCAGAGCGGATCAATCTGGGCAAGCCGGCGCAGGGCACGGTGACGCTGGACGCATATCACCAGGGCAACCAGATCGTGATTGAAGTAAGCGACGACGGACATGGCATCGATCAGGACAAGCTGATCGCCAAAGCGGTGGAGCGCGGTCTGCTCAAACCGGGAGACGCAACGGTGATGGGTGAAGCGGACATTAACAATCTTATTTTTCATCCTGGGTTGAGCACTGCGGACCAGGTAACGGCCATCTCAGGGCGCGGCGTGGGCATGGACGTGGTAAAGACGGTGCTCGAAAAACTGAAAGGCGCGGTCAGCATCAGGAGTACGGCGGGCAAAGGGACCACGTTCTTTTTGAAAGTCCCGCTGACGCTGGCCATCATCAAGGCGCTGCTGTTCCGCGTGGGCGACCGTTTATATGCTGTCCCGCTGGCCGCTGTGATGGAGATTACGCGGACAACGCAGGGCGCGCTGCATCGCGTGGACAATCATGACGTGATGCAGTTACGCAATGAGGTGCTGACGCTGCTGCATCTTGACCGTCTGCAAAAAGAACCGGCGGAAAAAGACAAGATGTTTGTAGTGGTTATTTCCACCGGCGAGCGCAAATTCGGGCTGGTGGTGGACCACCTGGTGGGCGAGGAAGAACTGGTCATCAAGGCCATGGACGACCACTTGGTGGCAACAGACCTGGTCAGCGGCGCTTCCATCCTGGGCGATGGCACGGTAGTGCTGATCCTGAATCTCTCAAGTGTGGTGGCAAAGCTGGGCAGGTTACAGATGGTGGGGGCAACGGCATGAGCAGTAAATTGCGGGTCCTGGTGGTGGATGATTCCGCGTTGATGCGGAAATTAATTCCACAAATCCTCGCGCGGGACAACGAAATTGAAGTTGTGGGAACGGCCATGGACGGCGCGTTTGGACTGAAGAAGATTGAAGACCTTCGTCCGGACGTGGTGACGCTGGACCTGGAAATGCCGCGCATGGATGGACTGGAAACGCTGCGCGAAATCACGCGCCGCTTCCGTGTGCCGGTCATCGTGGTAAGCGCTTTGACAACAGACGGCGCAAGCGCGACATTCAAGGCGCTGGCGCTGGGAGCGTTTGATTTTGTGGCCAAGCCGCGCGACGCCGCGTCCGCACACATGGATGACATTGCCCAGGACTTGATCACCAAGATCAAAGTGGCGGCGAGAAGCAAGATGCGCAACACCACGGCGCCGGTGGTGCTGGACCGGCCCAAGCCGAACAAATCGGCGTTGCGGCCACGGCGCGAACCGACCAAGATTGTGGCCATTGGCATTTCAACCGGCGGGCCGAACGCGCTGCAGTATCTGTTGCAGCAACTACCTGGTGACTTCCCAGGAAGCATTGTTGTGGTGCAGCATATGCCTGAGGGATTTACCGAGATGTTTTCCCGCCGGCTGGATGAGTCCTGCGCCATTGACGTGAAGGAAGCGCAATCCGGCGACCTGCTGATTGCCGGCAGGGCGCTGATCTGTCCGGGAGACCGCCACATCAAGGTGCGGCGCATGCCGCTGGGAAACACCGTGGTGCTTTCCGATGAAGCGCGCACGAACGGCCACAGGCCGTCAGTGGACATCCTGTTCCGTTCCGTAGCGGCGGAGTTTGGCAGCCGCGCCGTGGGCGTACTCATGACGGGCATGGGCGACGACGGAGCCGAGGGCCTGGGACTGATGAAAGATGCGGGCGCACTGACGATCGCGCAGAGCGAGGATTCCTGCACGGTCTTTGGCATGCCCAAAGCCGCGATTGAGCGCGGCCACGCCATGCGCGTGGTCCCGCTTGACATGCTGGCCAATACGCTGGCCATGCAATGCAATCCGGAAAAAATTGCAAGAGCAACCGTAAAAGTTTAGCTGGAGTTGCAAGGAGAACAAGCATATGGAAACATTTCCAATCCTGATTCGCAAGGACGGCAAGCCGATCCGCTACCTGGTGGTGGACGATTCCGTTTTTGCGCGCAAGAACGTGGCCAAGATGGTGGAGTCTTTTGGCGGTGAAATTGTGGGCGAAGCCGGCGACGGCTGCACCGCCATCACTGAATTTGACCGCACTACCCCGGACATGGTGCTGATGGACATTACCATGCCGCAGATGGAAGGCATTGAGGCGGCGGAACGCATTGTCCGCGCACATCCTGACGCGCGCATTGTCATGGTGTCCTCCGTTGGCTACCAGGAAAACATTGTGGCCGCGCTGCAAAAAGGCGCCCGTCATTTTGTCCAGAAGCCGGTGAAGTCAGAGATCCTTTATGAAGTCATCAAGTACGTAATGGGCGATGACGCGGCTGTGGCCACGCCGGCAGCCCAGGAAAGCTGAGCTGCAATGAAGATTGAACTCATTCAGCCTTTTATCAACGCCGCTGACGCCGTTCTGGCGGAAACGCTGCAATGTCCCACGCGCATGGGCGACGTCACCATGGATGAAGAAGCGTATCGCCGCAAAGGCGTTGCTTCCATGGTCACAATCAAGGGCGATATTGAAGGCCGCATCATCTTCGATATCGACTCGCCAACCGCGGCCAAAGTCGCCAGCTATCTCACGGGATCGCCGGTGCCGGAAAGCGATGAAGTGGCGCGCGAGACGGTCTGCGAACTGGCCAACATGGTGATTGGCAGCGCCATTACCACTCTGAACGACCAGGGGTTTAAATTCAAGATTTATCCTCCTGTGGTCCATGCCGACGAGCTGGGCGAAAAAAGCAGTGAAGACCAGGAAGCCCTGGTGATGTGCTTTGATACGGACAGTGGAAACATTTTTATGAACATCGCCATGCGTTACAACCGCAGGCGCAGGGCCGATTCGCGGCCAAGTTAAATGCGGCGAAGCTAATTTTGTTCGAAAACAAGACTCCAGCGCTTGGGCGGCTTTAAAGGCCGCCCTTTTTTATTTCCAAAACGTTGGCCGCTCATCTGCGCGGCTGTTGATGGCGGCTATGGGAAGGTGCGGACGACAAACGGCTGTTGCGCCGCGCACGGCAAGGCCACTTCATCATTGAAATTCGGGTCAACGGCCGGCACGCACTTGGGGTCCTGCTGCGGCACATGGAACGTAGGCAGCGGACGATTCACAATGCCCGAATTCACCGGAGTCGCCAGCACGGTGTTGGTGGTGGTCCGGATAATTGAGATGGATGGCGTGGGGAAAGTTCTGTCGGGCAGGGGCGGACCGGGCAGGCAATCAGTTTCAGTTGCGGGACAGTTGGGGCGATGCACGTCGTCTCTGACAGTCGTCACGTCATTTGCGCTGATGACAAAGACGCGCGACGCGTCGCCGGAGGCGTCCAGCGAAATTGCGCCCGGCCCAACGGCGATAGTGCCGGTTTCACGCAGCCCAACCACGTCAATTACGCTCACAAGATTGCCGGTGCAGCCTGGAATCTGCGACAAAATGTTCAGTTGATTTACGCCAGCCGGACAATTTCCCAACGCGGCGTAGGCCCGTGTTCCGTCAGAAAGCGCGGTGACTGAGGTGGGCGCGCCGGAAAGAGCAATGTCCGCCAGTTTTACCGGCAGCACCTGCGGCGTAGATCCCAGGTCGATTCCGTTGGCCTTGATCACGCTGATGGTGCTGTTGCCGGTATTGGAAACGTAAACACGCTTCAGCTTCGATTCATAGAAAGCAAAATTCGGCGACGGCCCCACCGGAATGGTGGCAATCACGATATCCAGTGAAGCATCAATCACGCTTACAGTCCCATCGCCCTGATTCACCACAAAAACAAACAGCCCATCCGTGCTCATCACCGCCCAGATTGGCGAACCTCCAACCGGGATCGGACTACCGACCACGGTATTGTCGATGGTGGAAATTTCCGTCACGTTGTTGCTGCCGTGGTTGACGACAAAAATCTTGTTGTTGGCGGCGTTGCCGGCAATCATGACCGGCTGAGTACCCACCGGCAAGGTGGTGGTCACAGCCAAAACGCCGCCGGAGATTACATCCACATTGTTGCTGCCGCTATTGGCGACATAGATATTGCCAGAGCTGCTGGTGGCGCCGGCAATCGGCTTCAGACTTGTTGAGGGCAGCGTTACCGTTGACACGGTGGCCGACTGCGGCAGCAAAGCGATATAGCTGGAAACCGTGGCCGGAGTGCTGGCGTCACCGCCATTAATAATAAAGACGCGGTTGGATGTCTTGCCCAGGAACACCGGATTGATTCCCACCGGAACAATTCCAACATTGCTGTCCCCGGAGACATCTATATGCAGATCACTTCCATCCGCGGACACGGTTGGAGTGGGCACGACCGGATTGGTGGACAACGTAATGGCGTGCGCGAGCGTCCCTGGGTCGCCTGTCGGTCCAGGCACGGGCACGATAAATTGCCGCAATGTATCATTGCAGCCCACCGCCACCACCACAAAGATTGCCGTACCCAAAAGCAGCCACAAGGACTTAAAACGTGACTTCATCAAGACTCCGCCGGTCTTACCGGTCTGAACGCAGAAACTCTAAATTATTGCGAAGAATTTTATTGTAAATCATTTGCTTCCGTCGCCTCGCTGCAAACCGCTGGGGAGCCGCGCTTTGTACCGGCAAACCAGGGTCCCAGCGAATCCGGCTCCGGTCCCCCATTTTTGCGCCAGCCCTTTCTTGTGTACGATTGCGAACAGCAACTTTGCAAGCCGCCAGGCAACAGGCTGGGACTCTCCTGCCCATTCAACTGGCATAAAGAACGCCGACTGGGGCCTCATCGCACGGACATCTGTACGGAGGAACGACCTGCAGGAAACACGACCATCCAAGCCCGCAGAATTTCTGGCTCTCGCCTTTGCCGCCGGCACGGTGCTGGTATTTGCGCTGCTGCATGGTGCTGAATTTCCTCCCGCCGGCCGCCGCTTCCTTACCGCGCTGGCCATCACCGCAGGATTCGCGGTGCTGGCCTGGTTCGCCGGAGGAGTCAACTTCAGCGGAGCGCTTGCCGGATCAGCCGTGGCTTTCATCATGGCCGTCCGCGATCTGCGGATGTTCCTGGCGCTGCTGGTTGTTTTTGCCGTCACGCTGGTGGCAACGCGCGCCGGTTATGCCCGCAAACAACAGCTCCGCACCGCCCAGGCCGGGGGACGCACCGCCGCGCAGGCCATGGCCAATCTTGGCATCGCCGCGCTGGTGGTTGCCATTGCTCCCGCCGGATGGCCCGTTCTGGCCCTTGCCGCACTTGCTGAAGCCGCGGCGGATACGTCATCCAGCGAAATCGGCATGGCCTTTCCCGGCAAGACGTTCCTGATTACCACCTTCAAGACCGTTCCCGCCGGTATCGATGGCGGAATCAGCCTGCTGGGAACGCTGGCTGCCCTGGCCGGAGCGGCGGCAGTCGCGGCGGCTGCGGTGCTTTCCGGGCTTGTCCCAACGCAAGCTGCGGTGGTCATCATCGGCGCGGGATTTTTTGGGACCGTGGTGGATAGTCTGCTGGGCGCGATTTTTGAACGGCGCGGCTGGCTCGATAACGATCTGGTGAATCTACTCAGCACAGCGGCAGCAACGGGAGCGGCGTGGGTGGTGATTTAACAAGCTTCTCTTCCATAACATTGCTCTTTCTCCATGGCATGCGCTCTGTTGTACTCGCGCTGCCCTGGTTTTTGCAGTGTCAGGGACGTGCCCGGTCTGTTCTGTCAGGAATGTGCCCGGTCTGTACCCAGCACCCTACCCCACCCCCCATACCGCTCAATTATGATTCCAAAGCACTTAGTTTGGGTCATCCCCAGAGATTTAGCCTTGAATCGGCCTCAAATCATGTCAAATCAGCGTTAAACTGCCTGAAATCCGCTCCCCAACCCACCGCTCTTTAGGTTCGTCAACGTCCGTTTCCGGTGCGGATCTGGCTAATTGCTCGTTGCCAATTGCTGACTGCTTGTTGTCAAAGATCTTTAACTGCTTGCACCCTGAGGTGCTGCTGGACTTTAGCATTTTTTAATCAGCGAATCAATAGCGAATCGCAACAATGCGCACAGCCGTCGCAAGGCATATTCACCCCGTCAAAGCTGTCGTCGCGTTCGCTTCTCCAACGTGGCCCTCATCTTGACATAGTGGCTGCGATCGTCTGCCTCTCGCCTTGTGATGCCGGTAAGAAT
>DATBCN010000470.1:0-1812 GCA_036270475.1 Candidatus Angelobacter sp.
AATTGAAAAGACTCTCAATCCATCCGACATGCCGGTGGTCGTGGGGAATGGGATCAGGTTAACGGATCCAAAATAGAAAGAAGCAGCGACAAAAGCACCCGCCATAATTGACTTTTGAAAAGGAATCAGGAGCACGAAGCAGCCTGAAATCAGGTTGGCTGCTGGCCCAGCAAATGACATAGAGATATACCTAAAGGGCTTGTTTCTCATCTCGGCAGGAAAAAACGCTGCCTCACCCAAGTTGCTGTCCTGAGAAGATGGGCGGCGAGAAAACCGAAACGAGCGATCCACCTTAATTGGACCAACCGTAACGTACCTGAAGCGAAAGCCGGCCAAACTTCCGGCCACAACATGGCCACCCTCGTGAACGGCGATCGCCGCAAGGGCTGCAACAAAAGCGAGGAAAACATTGAAAATTACTCTAGCGCCCGCCCAGTCGTCCGCAAAAATGTCTCGAAGATTGCGCAATACCCAGGGCAGGACTAAATGGGAAAATGGAAAGTTGCCCGTGAAGAAAGCGAAAAATGGAACATAAACGGTGATCATACCTACCAGGAGCTGAGACATCCCTTTGTGCCAGCGAGGCTTGGCTAGGTTGGGCAGAGGGCGCATCCGGTCAAGAATAGGAGTTGGGCTGGAACTGCTCTGGCTGTCGGGCGAGGTGCTCACTCAGCGCAGTCTAACATGAAATAGTCAGTGGAAAGATTACCTCTTGGCTGTTTGCGGCGCGGCGGTTTGCGGGCTAGATTCAATTGGGCTGGCGGCATTCTGCAAACGGTTTGGCTCAACGCCAGACGGGCTTAGGATCACCATCTTGGATCTGCCTTCCCGTCCGCCGGGAAGAAAAAGCATTTTGTGCGCCGGATCATAGGCAATGCTGTAGCCCTTCACATCCGTGGGCAGTTCATGGTCAACCGTATTGTTATTGAGATTGATGGCCAGCACTGAGCCATCGCCCGCCGCGGCATAAAGCAGGTTGCTGTCCGCGTCCAGTACCAGCGCATCTGTTCCACCCGGCGCGGGAATGCGGGAAAGTTCAGCACCAGTATCGGCATTCAGCGCCAGCACCGCATAGCGTACCGCGACGTACAAGCGGCGGCGCTGTTGGTCCAGGGCCAGGCCGGTAGGCTCTGATGCCACAACTTTGAATCGGCCCACAATCTTATTGCTGTGGTCGATCGCGGCAATCTGTCCCACGTCCTGCAAACTCAGGAGCAACATCTGGCGCGAGCCGTCATACACCATGTCCTGTGGAATCGCGTTCAGTTCCAGCACCGCGGACTCCGCACCCAGCCGAAGATCAATGGTGCTTAGGCTGCGCTCCACCACACTGGTGGCATAGAGAGTTTTGGTCTGCGGGACCCACAAAAGCTTTTCCGGACGGTGCTGCACCGGCACCACTTTTTCCACTTTCCAATTTCGGGTGTCTATCACGGCAATGCTGCTGTTGCCCGCCAGCGCAACGTACATATAGCGGGATTCGTTGTCCACGGCGATGCCGCGGGGATCGCTGATTTGCGAAATGCGCGCAATCACGCGCCGCTTTACCGGGCTGAAGATTTCAATGGTGTTGGTCCCCGGACGGGTAATCACTACCTGGCCATTGGCCATGGTGACCTGGCTGAAACCGGGGCTGCCGGGCAGATCGATGAGCGCCACCTGGCGCAATTTGGCTGCCAGCCCAAACATGGAACAGCTCAGAAACGTTATTAGAAGACCAAACTTGAGTTTACGCATAAGGACAGGGACTTAACCGTCAGGATATTGGGATGCAAGTAGCTGGTCTTCTGCTGCCTCAAAAAGCAATTGGCA
>DATBCN010000471.1:0-7131 GCA_036270475.1 Candidatus Angelobacter sp.
AATTTCACTGGCGTAAATTGAGATACTGGTTTGAGTAGGCGTAAGAATTATGGTCGATCAGATGCGAAGCGCCAGCGGGCCGAACGGCCCGGACATCGGACACGCGATTGTAGCGGAATGGCTTGAGCGGAGACTTGAGGAGAAAAAAGGAGTGTGAACAAAACCCGCCATGGAAAGCGGGGCCGGGGTAACTGCTGCGTTCAAAAGAGCTTCAGGGGAGTGTACACCGCTGCAGCAGATATGACTGGAATCGGGACGATCAGGCGGGGCTGGAGCGGCCCCATGGCAGCCTGCGCCTGCGGTGACCGCAAATTCCGCATTCGCCATCGACGTTAAGGCAATTGTGCAGGAAGCCTGCAACAAAAGGGCCGCCATTGCCGTAAATACGGCAACTCTGCTGCCCAATCGAACCATCGAACCAATGCGCATGTATTGTTCCCAAGCTCAGGCTGCAGTCATGATTCTATAGCATGGCGGTATCTGGTGTCTTGCATTGTGGCCGGATTTCCAGACAAACGAGTTCTCTCCGCTGTCCGCGAAACGTATACTGTTGGGCGCTTTGCAGGAGGTCCGTTTTGTACCCAAGGAAACTGTCTGTCATAAAATTACCGGCCCGGAAATTGGCAGCCCTCGCAGCATTATTTCTTATAGCCAACTGTTCCATGCTGCAGCTTGCAGCCCAGGAAGCGCAGCCGGGAACTTCCGCCCAGGCCCCGCTTACGCTGACGCTCCAGGACGCATTGACGCGGGCACGCAGTAACAGCGTCCAATTTCAAGCCGCACTTACCGATCAGGGAGTGGCGCGCGAAGACAAAGTGCAGGCGCGCGCCGCATTGCTGCCCAGCCTCACGTACAACAACACATTCATTTATACGGAGCCCAATGGTTCGCCTTCGGGTGTTTTTGTCGCTAACAATTCAGTGCATGAATACCTGAGCCAAGCCAACGTTCATCAGGCGATTGGATACACCAATTACGCAGACTATCGCCGGGCGCGTGCGTTGGAAGCGGTGGCCCGCGCAAAAGCCGAGGTCGCCAAGCGGGGACTGGTCGTGACCGTGGTGCAGGGTTATTACGGATTGATTGCCGCGCAACGCAAATATGCCAACGTCCAGCGGGCGGCGGCGGAAGCGCAACAGTTTCTGGCCCTCAGCCAAAAACTGGAGAACGGCGGCGAAGTGGCGCACGCGGACGTGATCAAGGCCCAGATCCAGTACAACGACCGCCAGCGCGATCTCCGCGAGGCCCAGCTTGCCATGGACAAAAACCGGCTTGATCTGGCCGTGCTCCTGTTTCCTGATTTCAACCTGAACTTTACCCTGGTGGATGATGCGCAACTTGCGCCACCGCTGATGAGTTTTGACGATTTCGTAAAGACCGCACAGAACCGCAACCCGGATGTTCGCGCCTCCAACGCCGGTTTCCAGGCGGCGAGGTTTGAGGTGGCTTCCGCGCAGAGCGGATATTTCCCCACGCTTACGTTCGATTACTTTTACGGCATTGATGCGCCGCACTTTGCCAAGCGCGAGCCCGATGGGACGCGCAACCTTGGCTACGCGTTTGCAGCTACGTTGAACATTCCTGTATGGAACTGGGGCGCGACGCACAGCAAAGTGGTGCAGGCTGATCTCAAGCGCAAACAGGCCCAGCGCGAGCTATCACTGGCGAAGCGTAAATTGCAGGCGGACATGCGGGAAATGTACGCGGAAGCCGAAGCCGCGCGCGCCGAGCTGGAGTTGCTGAAGAATTCCGCTGATCTCGCTTCAGAAAGCCTGCGTCTGACGATTTTGCGTTATCAGGGAGGGGAATCGACGGTACTGGAAGTAGTGGACGCCCAGAATACACTGACCCAGGCGCGCAATGCTTTCAGTGATGGCGAAGTCCGCGCGCGAACGGCGCTGGCAAATCTACAAACACTGACAGGTACAATGTAGCTTCTCACGAATATACTATGCGTAATCGTAAAAGCAGACAGATGGGAGTGGGCGTTTGTGTTGCCGCAGCAGTGTGCCTGGTGTTTGCCGGCTGCAGCAAGGGCGACAAGGAAGAGGCCCCAGAAGTAAGCGTGCAAGCTGCGCCAGCCGCCAACGCGGAAATCTCCCGCGTGGTGACAACCGAGGCGATCATCTTTCCGGTTGCACAATCGGCCATTACGCCCAAGATCAATGCTCCGGTAAAAAAGTTCTATGTGGTGCGCGGGCAGAAGGTCCGCCAGGGCCAGTTGCTGGCGACGCTGGAAAACCGGGATCTCTCCGCCGCCGCGCTGGACAATAAAGGCGCTTACGAACAGGCGGAGGCCGCTTACAGCACCAATGTTGGCGCTACTTTGCCGGAAGAAAACGCCAAGGCAGAGCTTGATGTGCAGACAGCGCAGCAGGAACTGGACGCGCAGCAAAAGCTTTATACCAGTCGAGAAGACCTCTTTAAGCAGGGTGCGCTGCCGCGCAAGGACCTGGATGCCGCCGCTGTGTCGCTGGCCCAGGCCCGGAGCGCGTACAACATCGCAAAAAAGCATCTGGATGGATTGAATGCGGTAGGCAAGCAGGGAGCGCTAAAGTCGGCGGGCGGTCAGCTTACGTCGGCGAAAGGGAAGCTGCTCAACTCTGAAGCGCAGCTCAGTTATTCCGAGGTCCGCAGTCCTATTGACGGGTACATTACAGACCGTCCACTTTATCCGGGAGAGATGGCGTCTACTGCCGCTCCGCTGCTTACCGTGATGGACATTTCACGGATCATCGCCAAGGCGCACATTCCGCAAAGCGACGCATTGTTGCTGCACAAAGGAGACAAGGCCACAATTTCACTTGCCGGAGTGGAAACGCCGATCGCCGGCAAGGTCTCGCTGATCAGTCCGGCGCTTGATCCTAATAGCACAACGGTGGAGGTATGGGTGCAAGCGCCAAATGCCGGCCAGCAGTTGCGTCCAGGAACCACGGCCCATGTGGCCATCACCGCCCAGACCGTGAAGGACGCATTGGTTGTGCCCAGCGTTGCGTTGCTGAATGCAAAAGGGGATGCGGCCCAGGTGTTGGTGGTGGACGATCAAAACCAGGCGCGCAGCCGGGATGTAAAGACCGGTATTCAATCCGGGGAGCAGGTGCAAATTGTTTCCGGACTCAAGCTGGGTGAAGTGGTGGTGACCGAGGGAGCTTACGGTCTGCCTGACAAAACCAAGGTCAAGGTCGAAAAACCGGAGAGCACATCTGCCGGTGAAGGCGCGGAAAAAGACAAAGACGATGACGGCGCGGATGCCAAGGCCGATAGTCCAAAGGCCGGTGATGCCAAGAGCGCCAAACCCAAAGCGGGCGATTCCAAGTCCAGCGACAAGCCCAAGGCAAAGGGCGAAGCCGCAGAAAGCAGCGCCGCAAAGGACAAGGCTACTAAGGACAAGGGCAAAAAGGACTAGGCCAGATGGCGGATGAACCCAAGCTCACCAACGGCGCCGCAGTCAAGGTTGAAGCTCCTCGCCATTGGCTTGCCCAGAATTCACGCACGGTAATCTTTCTCATCCTCGTGGTGGCGCTGGTCGGCGTCTACCAGGCGTTCACAATACCCGTGGCCGTGTTTCCTTCCACGGATTTTCCGCGCATTGTAATTGGCGTGGACAACGGCGTGATGCCGATTGATCAAATGATGGTCACAATCACCCGTCCGGTGGAGCAAGCGGTGAACAGCGTGCAAGGGCTGGAAACCGTGCGTTCCATCACCAGCCGCGGGTCGGCGGAAATAGATTTATTTTTCAACTGGCAAGTCGATATGTTCCAGACGCTGCAGCTTGTGGATGCAGCGCTGAGCAAGGTGGCCACTGAGCTGCCCCCGGGAGCAAAGATTGAAAGCCACAGGCTTACCTTTGCGTCATTCCCGATCCTTGGTTACAGCCTGACTTCAGACAGCGTGCCCCAGACCCGTCTTTGGGAGATGGCGACCTATGACATTGCGCCGCGTTTAAACCGCATGTCCGGCGTGGCTACGGTGATTGTGCAGGGCGGACAGGAACCTGAATTCCAGATCACGCCCAGCCCGGCCCGGCTGCTGGCTGCGTCAGTCACGGTCACGGATATTTTGAACGCGGTGAAAGCCACCAATCTGGTGGATTCACCCGGACTTTTCGAACGCAATCACCAACTGGTGCTGGGGCTGGTGAGCGGACAGGCGCGGAATGCTGACGATCTGGGAAATACAGTAATCAAGAGCACTCCGGCGGGACTGCCGGTGCGCATTGGCGACGTGGCGACAGTACAGCAATCAGTAAAGCCGCTGTATACGATTGTGCGCGCCGACGGCAAGTCGGCTGTTCTGCTGAATATAAATCGCCAGCCGGACAGTAATACGGTGGCCGTGGCGGATGAAGTTCACGCCGAAGTTGCTCTTATCCGTAAGACACTGCCGCCGGGCATTCATCTCATGCCTTTTTACGACCAATCGGGAATCGTGCAGGATTCCATCAAGAGCGTGCGAGACGCTATTCTGCTGGGGCTTTTTCTCTCCGCGATTGTGCTGGTGGTTTTCCTGCGCGACTGGGGCAGCTCAGTGGTCGCGGGACTGGTGATTCCGGTCACGATCTTTATTACATTCATTATCCTCAAGCTGCTGGGCCAAAGCTTTAATCTGATGACCTTGGGAGGGCTCGCAGCGGCGGTTGGCCTGGTGATTGACGATGCCATTGTGGTAGTGGAAAACATCGTCCTGCATCGTGACGCCGGTGAGGGCAAAATCCAGGCCATCCAGAGCGCGCTTTCTGAGATTACGGTTCCGCTGGTCGGCTCCACGCTCACGCCCATCGTTGTATTCCTGCCGTTGATCTCCATGACCGGCGTGAATGGTACTTTTTTCCGCGCGCTGGCAGTCACCATGTGCGCCGCCCTGCTCACGTCACTGGTGCTGGCGCTTACCTGGACGCCCACGCTCAGTCTTTTTCTCTTGCGCCGCAAAGACGGCGATCAATCTGCCGCCAGCGAAACTGGTGACGTGGACCAGGAGATGCGCAGGCTGATGGCCGCTGAAGAAGCGTCCATGACCGGCTTCTTTGGCCGGGTCATTTCGTTTTATGAGCGTTGGTTGCGCCGTGCGCTGGAGCGTCCCCGGTTTCTGCTTGGCGGCGCGGCGGTTCTTATCGTGATTTCCGGTGGATGTTTCTATTTTCTTGGCTCTGACCTGCTGCCGGAAATGGATGAAGGCGGCTTCATTCTTGACTATCTCACGCCTCCCGGAAGTTCGCTGCAGGAGACGGACCGCATTGTCTCTCACCTGGAACAAATTTTGCGCGAAACCTCGGAAGTGGAAAGCACGTCACGACGCACGGGGATTCAGCTTGGACTTGCAGCCGTAACAGAGGCAAATAGCGGCGACATATCAGTGAAATTGAAGGGCAAGAGAAGCCGTGCGATTGACGACATCATGGCTGATGTGCGCGCCACGATCAAGAAAGAAGAGCCTGCCGTAGATGTCGACTTAAAGCAGCTCTTGCAGGATATGATCGGCGATTTGACCGGCGCGCCGGAACCGGTGGTGATCAAGCTGTTCTCTGGAGACGCGAAGCTTCTGGAAGAGCAGGCCCCGCGCGTGGCCGATGCCATCGGGAAAATTCAAGGCGTGGTCGATCTGAAGAACGGCATTGAAAATACCATGAGTGGTCCGGCAGCGGAGTTCAGGGTGAATCCCACGGTCGCGGCCAAAGCTGGATTTACCGCAGAAGAAGTTTCCACGGACGCGATGGCGGTATTGCAGGGCGCGACGGCGGCCAATCCTCTCATAGCTAACAATCGCGCCTACAACATACGAGTGCGCTTTCCGGACCAGAATCGCGCGTCCATGGACGCGATGAGCAATACTCTGCTGATCAGTTCTGCCGGCAGGACTGCCACGCTGGGTTCTCTGGCGCAGATCAATGAACTTCCTGGACAAACCGAAATCATACGGGAGAACCTGCAACGTCTAGTGGAGGTAACTGCGCGACTGGAAGGCATGAGCCTGGGTACCGGTGTAGCCAAAGTACAGAAAGTTGTCGCAGGATTGCATCTTCCGTCTTCCATCAGGGTCACGTATGGCGGTCTTTACGCGCAGCAGCAGAAAGATTTTCATGACATGGCGGTGGTGCTGGTGCTGGCGATTGTGCTGGTCTTTACCGTGCTGTTGTTTGAGTTCCGTAATTTCTCCGCACAGCTGGCCATCCTGAGTTCGGCATTGCTTTCAATTACAGGGGTTTTTCTGGCGTTGCTGGCTACGGGCAAGACCGTGAACCTGGCTTCGTTGATGGGAATGATTATGGTTATCGGCATTGTGGCCAAGAATGGCATCCTGTTACTCGATGCGAACCTGAAATTTGCGCATGCAGGTTTTGAACCGGAAGAAGCCATGATCCAGGCTGGCCGGCGGAGGCTGCGCCCTATCTTTATGACCGCGCTTGCGACCATGGCGGGCATGCTGCCGCTGGCATTTGCCCTGGGCGCGGGCTCTGAGATGCTGCAACCGCTGGCTATCGCCGTGATCGGCGGAATACTGGTTTCCATGGTCCTTTCGCTGATCGTTACGCCCGCCGTGTATTTCTATCTGGGCAAAAAGAAGACTATGAACGCCTGATGCTCCTGCTATCGAAAAGACTTTAGGGCTTTTTGCCGATGGAAGATTAATCAATTTAATGCCCAAATGAGTGGAAACTCATTGCGTTAGCTTGGAAAATCGCGCTATAGTCAGCGCATAATCGTGCGGCGTACTTTTTCCATTACGACGATTCTCGCCCTGCTTTTGTCCATGGCTTCGCCCCTGATGGCGGCATGTACAGGAACCGGGAAGGCTGTTTCTTGTCATGCCATGGAGATGGCGCAGGATGCGCAGCCGATGCATGAGCATCATCATCACGATGTCGCGATGGACAAAGCAAAATCCGGCGTGTCCGTGGCAGACGATGCCGCCAAATGCCCGATGGATTGCTGCACTCCCGGGCATCCGCGAAACGGCGCTGCAGTTGCCGCAACGTCGGTCCTTCCCCCACTGGCAATGAGTGATCTGGACCTTCAAATCACCCCGATCACATTCACCATTGCAGGCTTTTCTTCACACACGGATCGCGGCCCTCCCCTGGCTTAATCCATCGCGATCACGTTCTCCTCAGAACTGTTAAGAGTCAAACGC
>DATBCN010000472.1:0-6773 GCA_036270475.1 Candidatus Angelobacter sp.
ATCAGTGCGCCGCCTTCCGCCAATGCCAGCGCGCATGCGCGGCCAATTCCCTGCGATGCTCCTGTAATCAGCGCAACACGCCCTGTAACTCCCGGCATTTAAGTTTGCTCCTTGGAAAAGTTAACTGCGAATTATACCCAATGCGGGCAGACGGCAAGCGCGATGCGCCTTTACATGGCTGTGCTTCTTCGTTCTGACAGGGCCGGCTCCAGGGGAACTTCATCACGGAAGGCGAGTTTCATGATGGGCGGCGCTACCAGCGTGGTAATGCCAGTCATGAAAATGACCAGAGCATAGGCCGATTCGGAAACGATGTTCATCTGCAACCCCACGAGCGCCACAATCAACCCAACCTCGCCCCGTGGCACCATGCCTATTCCGACCTTGAACGCCGTTCTCCAGCCCGAATGCAATACCGGCAGGCCGCAGCCCACCAGCTTGGAAACAATGGCTAGCAGTGAAATCACGATTGCCGAGACAATCAGTTTGCCGTCAAACACTCCCATGTTCATGCGCGCGCCCATGCTGAAAAAGAAAAACGGCGCCAGGAATTCGTTGATTGAAAAGACGCGCGAGCGCAGGTTCCATCGCGGCGAATATTCCGCAAACGCCAGCCCGGCAAAAAACGCGCCGATAATGGCCGCCATGCCGATCTTTACCGCGGCATAAGACAACCCCAGGCAGATGGCCAGCGCAATAATCAACGGCGCATCCTGCGTGGACATCCGCTCCATTCCCGGCTCCATGCGCTTGACCACGCGCGGCGCGTAAAACATCATGATCAAGGCAAAGCCGATGGCCTCAATGGCCGTAAAAAGAAGCTGGGCCCACTCCAGTCCCGTGGAAGAAACCAGCCCCACCACTACGGCCAGCACAATCATGCCCAGCACGTCGTCAAAAACCGCTGCGCCCAGGATGATGCGGGCGGAAACGGTTTGCAGCAGATTCATGTCCCCCAGCACCCGTGCCGTAATGCCGACGCTGGTGGCAACCATGGCCGCCGCCACAAAGACCGCTTCATGCGTTGGACTATGGCGGAACAACATATATGTCATGCCAAAGAGGAAGGGCGCGGCAATCCCGGCCAGGGCCACGTAAAGTGAAGTCCGGCCCACGCTAATCAGGTCTTTGGGCTGCGTTTCCAGGCCCACGGTAAAGAGCAGAAATATTGCGCCGATGCCGGCAATTGCGTAAATGGCGTCGGTTGGGACCACCAGACGTGCGCCATAGGGCCCCAGAAGCACACCGGCAAGGATCTCACCCAGCACTGCCGGCAGGTGCATCCTCTCAAAGGCTTCGCCAAAGAGTTTGGCCCACACGAAGATGAAAAAAAGCTGAAAAAGAAATGGATCAGCAGTATGCATGGAACATGAATTTTTTGGTCGCAGGGGCCCCGGCGAAACCTTATCTGTATAGATGCTGAAATACCAGTCAAAACCAGAGTTGCTGGATTCCAAAGCTCATAGTACGCAAGGCGGTAGGAACAGGACCAGTCCGGTATTGATCCCATCAGTGTGAATCTGCTTGCAAACTTGGTGGGCATTCGCTGGCACAGCGAAAAATTAATCAAACCAGCTCTCGATTTTTCCCACAGCAACCCTGCCTTTTGTCATCCTATGAATAGGAAAATTCTGCATGCAATTTGAGCATTTCATCAGTAAAAGCAGCATGAAAACAGCGGCGGAGAAACTGTGGACCCTGCCGCTCATGGATGCGGCCATTGGCGGATTTCTTTGCGGCATTGCCGCCCTGGGCGCAAGCGCCGCGGCCCAGGGACATGCATGGAAAAATCTGGTCCCGCTGATTTTTACCTCGGTCCTATTGGTGATTGCGGCCCTGTTCGGTGCGCGGGCGGGAATCTTCGGCACCATGCTTGCCGGACTGGTTTTTGCTGCTTTTCTATTTGCGCCCGCGGGCAGCGTGAGCGTGGCCAATGAATCGGCGCGCGCCAATCTGGGCTGGATGCTCCTGATCGGGATCGGATTCTCATTCCTGTTTGCGCCTCCAGGCCCAGGATTCCGCCGCCACGAATAGCCTTTACCTGCACACAACAGCGCCCCCAAGCAAGGCATCCTACAAATTATCAGGAACAATCTATCGGGTACGGCCCGATGACTGAAGGAGTCTCCATGGCTACGGCACCTCAGTTGCCCACAACCCGACCACGCTGGGCGCGCTCGCCTTTTTATTTCAACTCCGCCTCTCACCTGCTGAGGATCGGACGGGAAAAGGCCGCTAACTTACAAGAGCTGCTGGAAGCGTTGCGCACCTGTCCTGATTCATCCATTTTTCAGCACACCTTCCAGACCCTGGAAGAACACCACTTCATCAAGGAAGGTTTTTCCAACGACTTTTCTCACTGGGCCTTTGCGGCATGCAATGAGGTTGAACTGGCCGAGCGGCTGGCCGCGATTGATGTGCGCGAATTTACCTCTATCGCCACATTGCGTGACCGTCTGGTCCGCATCACGGAGGAATATCTGCAGAAAAATCCCCGCGCCGCAACCCGCGCCGCGATGGAGCCCTTTTACCTGATGGCTTCTGACCTGGTGGTGGTGCCCACGCCCTACGTCGCGCGCAATCTTGAAGAGTTTGCCAACGGGCTGCGCAAGGTCAGCATCCATGCGATTTATTACCACTTTATTGACGCCCGGCTTCGTCTCAAGCTGAACAACAATGATTTTTCCATATGGCTGGAGCAGGAGATGGACTTGGCCCAGGCCGCTGACCGGCTCAACCGTATTGATATTTACACGTCGACTCTGGAAGGCGTGCGGCGTGGCATTTTGAAAATTATTGAAACTGAAATCAGCCGCGCCTGATCTGGGCCTACGGCAAAAGCGGATCGATGGAGACGACTCGATGGCGACGAAAGAGACCAAAGATAAAAACCAGGACCGGAAGACGGCAATAAAAGAAAAAGAAGAGAATGCACCAGGGGCCCTTGCGCCGGAGCCGGAGCAGATAGAAAAAGCAGCCGTCGCCGAAGAACCGGTCCGGCAGGAGACGGCCTCAGTCTCGGCTGCGCCGCCGGCCCCCAGTGAACGCCGCTTCCGCCAGACAGACCTGCCAGCGCATTTCATTGAACGCCGCAGGCGTCCACGCATCAGCACGGAGCAGCCCCCAGCGCCCGCCCCGCCACGCATGGATGACTATGCAGCCATCATTGGCCAGCCTGAACTGGATGAGATACGCTTTCTGGCCCGCCATCTTCGTGGCAAGACCGTCAAGATGGTCAACTCCACCGCCGTGGGCGGAGGCGTTGCCGAAATCCTGAACCGGCTCATCCCCCTGATGAGTGAATTGGAAATTCCCACCCGCTGGGACGTAATCACCGGCGGCAATGATTTTTATGAGGTAACAAAAGGCTTCCACAATGCGCTGCACGGCGGTGATTTCAATTTGACGCAGCAGATCAAGGACATCTTCATGTCCTATAACGAACAAAATCGCCAGCGCATGGAGTTCACTGAAGACCTGTTCGTGATTCACGATCCGCAGCCGGTTGGGCTGGTTCGCTCCAAGTCGCAAAATCGCGGACGGTGGATCTGGCGCTGCCATATCGATCTCTCCAACCCGCATCCGGGCGTATGGGAGTTTCTTAAGCCGATGGTCGAACAGTATGACGCTGCCATTTTTTCCGCGCCGGCGTTTACCCGCCAGTTGCCTATTCCGCAGTATCTTTTCTTTCCGTCCATTGATCCGCTTTCAGAAAAAAATAAGGAACTGCCTGAGGAATACATCAACAAAGTTTGTGACGACTTTGGCATTGACCGTTCGCGTCCGGTGATTACGCAGATTTCCCGCTTTGACCGCCTGAAAGACCCCGTAGGTGTGATCGAGGCGTATAAGCTGGTGAAAAAATATGTCGATTGCCAACTGGTGCTGGCGGGCGGCGGCGCAACGGATGATCCTGAAGGCGCAGTGGTGTTGCAGGAAGTCATGGACGCGGCGGGCGACGATCCTGATGTGATTATTCTGAATCTGCCACCCTGGTCCGCGCTGGAAATCAACGCACTGCAGCGCGCTTCCACGGTGATTGTGCAGAAGTCACTCAAGGAAGGATTTGGCCTTACCGTGACGGAAGGCCTGTGGAAAGAAAAGCCCGTGGTTGCCGGTGCGGTGGGCGGCATCCCCACCCAGATCATCCATAAGTTGACCGGGGTGTTGGTGCATTCAGTGGAGGGCTGCGCGTACCAGATCCGCTATCTTCTTACGCATCCTGAATTCGCCACGCAACTGGGCAAGAACGGCAAGGAGCATGCCAAGGAAAATTTCCTGATCACCGTAAACTTAAAGCGCTGGCTGCTGTTGTTCCAGATTCTGCTTGGTATGGCCAAGCCGAACACTACCGTCTGATCGCGCTGCCGGGCGCACCAGAAAACGGGCCTGCGAGGAGAACAATCAGATTTTTTCCGGCTTCCAAACCAGGACTTCCAGCACGCGCGAATAATGCAGCAACGGTTTGCTCTCCGGCAGTTCAATGCCCGCTGCCTGCGCCATGGTATTGATGTCAAATTCCGCGTCCGCATCCTGCAACGGCCACGGCGCGTGATGGATGTACGCTCGCAGCACGCGGCCATGGTCAACCGTATAGAGGCAGTAGCGCTCCGTTAGAAAATATTCCAGTGATTCTTTTTCCCGCACTCGTGGCGTTGCCGTGGGCCAATAGCGCGCATGAAAATTCGCTGGCCTGGGCATTTGCAACCGGCTACTGGTGTATTCAAATGATTCTCCGGCGGAACGAATCAGCATGGCCGCATGAAAATAAGGCAGCTTATAAGCAGCCCGCGCGCCCCACACGGCGGGAAGGCTGGCCGCATCCAGGCTGAAAAAGTAAACTCCCGGCACGCCTTTGCAGCAGACGTAGGTCCGCACGTTCAACTCGCAAAACTTGTAGAGAAAGGGCAGGGGCGGCGCAAGCCGGCCACGGATGCCGCTCATCCAGAAGGGGGCCACCGCAACATAGGCCATGCCATCGCGCAAATCCAGATCCAATTCCCGCGGAACCATTGCCCGGACCTTTTCTGGCTTAAGCGGCCAATGGGCAAACAGCAGGTCGTGCCACGTCTGCTTGATGCTCCACGGGCCACTGGGCATGGGGATGGGACGGTGCGCGGTCTGTAGCAGCAATGGATGCATGGCCCAGCAATTGTAAATAGAATCGCTTTGTGGCCACTATTTTCACCATTGGGCACTCCACGCGCGACCTCGCGGATTTTTCCCGTGTCCTGCAGGCCCATGACATTCGTCTGCTGGTGGATATTCGCGCCTTCCCTATGTCGCGGCGGCATCCGCATTTCAACCGGGAAAATCTCGAACTATGGCTGCCGGAGATAGGCTGCGATTACGTCTGGGAAAAAGATCTTGGCGGACGCAGAGGCCGGCAGATGCCGCCAGAAGAGTCACCCAACATCGCGCTGCGCAATCCGTCGTTCCGCAACTACGCCGATTACATGCTCTCCCAAAAATTCCAGCGGGCGATTGAACGGCTGGTGGATCTTGCGGAGAAAAGCCACACCGCCATCATGTGCGCGGAGCAGCTCTATTTTCGCTGCCATCGCATGCTGGTCTCAGATTACCTGCTGGAGCAGCGACATATCATTCTGCACATTCTGGATGAGAAGGAGCCCAAGTCCCACGCTCTAACCAAAGAAGCGCGCACCGTGGAGGGACGCCTGGTTTACCGTGGCGACTTCCTGCTGTGAGTTGACTGGTTGAGTGGCGAACAAGTTTTCACGCCCTCCGCAACAAAACGATTATGATTGACCCGCCCTGACGGGCACAACCATGGCCCAGACAAAACTCGCCACACTGCTTCCCCGGCTTGAGCAGGCACGCATTGGGATCGGCACGATCAAAGAACGGGAAATTCTCCGGCATTTGTCCGCGGCCAATGGTGCTGCCGTCGGCAAAGATGCGGAATCTCTCATTCGTTTCCACGATCTGCTCTTGTTTTTTCGCGCCTTTCCGCCCGGCCCCATGGTGTTGCGGCTGGCGGACGCGATACTGGGTAAGATTGAAACCAGGATCAAGGCTGTTCTTGCGGCCGGCGCCGATCCTGATGACTTTGCGCCGGAAGAAGTGGCTGGTATTGCCGGAACAGCGGTGGAAGCCACCTTCAGCTATGCCATGGCATGCTGGCTGGTAGAGCATCATCCTGCAGAGATCGCAATCCAATGGAAAGACTACGAGCGGGACACACAGCGCGGACTGATCTGGCCACGCTTCCTTCCTCTGCTGGAAGAGGACTCGTTGATAGAAGCCTACGTTCCATACGTCGGCTGGCTCCGGGCCGCGCGAGGCAGGCAGGATGAACTCGCCTGGCTGGTCCGGCAATTCCAGCGGCTGCCGCTTAGCGAAAAGCAAAAAGGTGCGCTCTACGATTCGCTGGAAATATTGGTCCGCTGGGACCTGAGCGGTTCTTCCGCATCGCGCACGGTCACACGCAAGCCAGTGCGGCATTTTTATTTCCACCGTGGGCCGCTACTGCAGCGCCGCCAGGTTTCACTGACACAAGAGCTGGCCAAGCCGAAATTGCCGGTAACGGCATTGCCGCTGCGGGCCGCGCAAAAAATGTTGGACCTGATGAAGCAGGTGCTCGGCGTCCGTTACCGCGAGCTTTACGGAATCAGCATTGCCGACCCCGCGTGGGTTTTGCAATCGAACATCGGCCGGGGCGCTGAGATTTTCCTGTGCGGGCTGCCGCCGGATAGACGCCTGCCCTTGCGCGCTTATCTTGCCGGCCTGACCGTAAAGAACGGTGTGCCCAT
>DATBCN010000473.1:0-1791 GCA_036270475.1 Candidatus Angelobacter sp.
ACCAGTTCCGGCTGGTAACGCTCAATCTGGCCAACCAATTCCTCCAGATTGCCGCCCGCGGCCAACGCCACCACGCCAAACCGCGGCTTTAGCGCATCCACCACCGATAGGCACTGGCGGCCAATCGAACCGGTCGAACCAAGTATGGCAAGCTGCTTCACAGTGTGGATAATCCTTCGTTGCAGTCGGGGGACAAGTCTTTTTTGGTTGTCATCCTGAGGACTCGGCGATCCTCGCCGAGTCCTCAGGAGCTCAACTGCCAATCCTTGCAACGCCTTGTTTTGAGAGTCCTCGCGCTTTAGGCGCGAATTACCCTTAAGACCCGCGGGGCGAGTAGATCCATATCCAATAATACCAGACAACCGGAATAGCCAGAATCAGCGCATCGATTCGGTCAAGGACGCCGCCATGCCCCGGCAGCAGCGCGCCCGAATCCTTCACCCCCGCGCTCCGCTTATACGCCGACTCCAGCAAATCCCCCATTTGTCCAGCCACATTCCCCACCGCAGCCATGCCAATCAGGTGCGTCGTCTCGATATTGACCTTTCCCAAATACTTGGCCAGCAGCGCCACCACCAGTGCCGACAAAAAACTCGCAATCGCTCCCTCCCAGGTCTTTTTGGGACTCAGATGCGCCGCAAACGGGTGCTTTCCGATCGCCCGCCCCACAAAATACGCGGCTGAATCTCCCACCCAGGTAATCACCAACACGAACAGCAGCAAATATCGTCCAACCAGCGAAATCCCGTGCACTCTCACCGCGTACGAGAGCGGGAGCGCAACAAACAACAGCGCACTGGAGCTAATCCCAGCCGCAGGCAACGCTTCCACCAACGGACGCCGCGTGGCCAGCGTCAGAACCGCCATCCCCATCAAGAAAATAAACAAAACATCCGCAACCGTGAATGCCCCAACCGCAAATCTTCCAATCTCCCGGTGCAGCGATAATCCGTTCCCCAGCGAATGCGCTTCATCCATCGCCGCAAGAAATTGCGCAAACACCAGCATAACCGCGCAACTCGCCGTCCAAAACCGGTACGCCCGATGCCCAATCGCCTCCCCCAGCGCAAAATACTCAAACATCGCCAGCAGCACCACCAGCGCAACCGCTACAGCCACTCCGCCCATCGGTGCGGCCAACGTCAACGCCACCACCAGCGGAATCAACACCGCAGCCGTCGCCACTCGTTTCCAGGTCATCGAATCTTCTGCCTCAAAAATCCCACGCCAAAGAACAAATAATCATAAGGGAAGAACACACAAGGAAGAAAACGAATTCCGAACCCGCCCAAGCCGGATCACCGCAGTGTTGTTCTGGCTTTTTCTTCACGTAAGGGCGCAGCACTGCTGCGCCCTTACGTGTAAATCGCCAAACAATTTTGGGGAACGCACGACTTTACTTCACCTTGAACTGCGGAGGTTCGTGCCGTAAGGCCGCAAAATCAGCGCCGCTTTAACTGCTGAGGTCGCACTTTTAATTGCCAGACAGACTAACGTTTACTTCCCGCCCTGCCGCGAACTCCGCCGGTCCGATTCTTCACTCTCGCCAATCCCACCATACCGCCGGTCACGCTTCTGAAAATCCACGAACGCCTCCAACAGCCGCGCGCGATTAAAATCCGGCCACAACGTATCGGTAACAAACAACTCCGCATACGCAATCTGCCACAACAGAAAATTGCTCACCCGCAACTCTCCGCTGGTGCGAATCAACAGATCCGGATCAGGAAGCCCAGCCGTGTACAAATGCCTCTCGACATCCGCCTCCGTCAACGGCGACGCATTGCCCGC
>DATBCN010000474.1:0-8533 GCA_036270475.1 Candidatus Angelobacter sp.
GTTTGTTTTCATCCTATTATTTGCTTATTTTAAAGTGCCGCCTGAGGAAGAAAAGACCGTTCTTTTCTGGGGGATCATCGGCGCGCTCATCATGCGCGGCATTTTTATTCTGGCAGGAGTCGCGCTGGTGCAACGCTTTCATTGGATACTCTATGCTTTCGGCGTTTTTCTCATCTGGACTGGGTTCCAATTAATGCGCGAAGGCGACAAACAACAGGACCCTTCCCGCAACATTGTATTGAAATTCTGCCGCCGTTTTTTACCGCTTACCGAGACCTACGAGCAAAAGCGCTTCTTTGTCCGGCGTGATGGCAAGACCATGGTCACACCGCTTTTTGTAGTCCTGCTGGTGGTGGAAACCACCGACATCCTGTTTGCCACCGATTCCATTCCAGCAATCCTGGCCATTACCCGTGACTCGTTCATCGTTTACACATCGAATGTTTTCGCGATTCTTGGTCTTCGTTCCCTATATTTTGCGCTGGCGGGCCTCATGAAACTGTTTCACTATTTGAATTATGGCCTGTCAGTGGTGCTCATGTTTATTGGGACCAAGATGCTGTTGCCGGAAAAATACCAAGTTCCCACATGGGCGGCCCTGCTGGTGGTTGCCGGGGTGCTTGCGATATCGGTGTTGGCTTCAGTGGTGTTTCCCAAAAAAAATGGGCCAGATCCTGTGGGATCCGGCCCGGACGGAGCGTAAGTCTAAACCTGTTGTTTTACGGCCCGGCTAAATTAGTTTGGCAGTGTGCCCGGCTTAGCTGAGAGCAATAGAGCAAACTGCTGTTCTGCTGAAAGGCCGGTAGCATTCCGGCGGCGGGCAATCCCCAGACGGCTCCTCGGCAGCATTCCTGCCCTGTGCATGTCCTCATTCGTTAAGGGCATTTCGCGCAGGCCCCAAAACCGTGTGCGGACGGTTTTATGGTGCTCATTGAGATAGCCAATCTCATGCTCAGTAATCATAGTCAGGGCTTTTTCGTAAGCCTGCTGGGCAGAATCGGCAAAGATCACGCGCGTCTTCTTGTGGACAACGTTTTGCGGATCACCTTCTAGGCTAACTTCTTCCGTCAGTTCGGCGATATACCAGCGATCGATTTCGGGAGAGTTGGACATGTCCATCCTTTTCAACAGTTTGCGCGGAGCCCCAGGTACGGACTAACAATCTACCCGCCAGAATTTCTCGCCCTTGGCCCCTGGGACGTGTTCCCATGCCCGGGGATTTGGGCCTAACTCTATTAAGGGTGTGTGAAGTCGCTAAAAAATTGGTCTTTTGCAAAATTTATTTCATCTTGATTTTATTTAGTAAATCGGGCGGCTGGCTGGCTGGAAGGTCCACCAGATAGGCAGGGCTAGAGCCGCAGAAGTTCAATAGACCTGTGGAAATTCTAATCTGGCCGGGTTCGTCCTCTGGTAACTTGCATGGCTGATATTGATCGTGAGACGATATATTTATTATTCCAAGCAGCAGCTACTCTCCAATCTGGAATGGGGCTCCGGCGAACCGGGGCCCTTTGGCTTTTTAGGGCCTGTCGTACTTGCTCGATCACACAAACCGCACGCCTTTTTCACCCACAATTGAGTGCTTCCGAAACTTGGCGTTGTCATGTTCAGGATAGTCTGTGCGGTAATGCGCGCCGCGGCTTTCCAACCGGGCCAGCGCGGAACGGGCGATCAACAATGCCGCCGTGTGTATGTTTCTGGCTTCGCCGTTGCGGCGCGACGTGGCTGCGGGCAATTCCTGCGCGGCGGCTTGCAGCCTTTCCAACGCTTCCATCAGGCCCTGGCGCGACCTCACAATTCCCACCTTCTCCCACATAAGCTGCTGGATGCTCCGGATCAAAAGCTCTGCATCCTTGTCCAGCCCACCCGCCTCTGTTGGCGGTTCAGGATCATGTGTTACGGCTTTGCCCTTGCCTTTTTCATCGCGCATCGTGTGGCCTGCTCTGGCGCCAAAAACCAGTCCTTCCAGCAGGGAATTGCTCGCCAGCCGGTTCGCTCCATGGACTCCCGTACACGCAGCCTCTCCCGCCGCATAAAGACCGGGCACGCTGCTGCGGCCTTCCAGATCAGTCCTGATCCCGCCCATTAGATAATGGGCTGCCGGACGTACCGGCACCAGGTCTACCGTGATGTCCACGTTGTGTTCCAGGCAGGTTGAATAAATCCGGGGAAAGCGGGCTTTGACGTGGTCTGCTTTCAAATGCGTCAGGTCAAGATAAACCACCGGATCTTTCAGACGGCTCACTTCCAGTTCATGCGCGATGGCGCGCGCCACCACGTCGCGTGGGGCCATCTCGCCTGCGTCATGGTACTTCGGCATAAAACGATGCAGCTCCGCATTGCGCAGCACTCCGCCCTCACCGCGCAGCGCCTCAGAGAGCAGGAACCGCGGCGCATTTTTCACGTAAAGCGCCGTGGGATGAAACTGGACAAACTCCATGTCGCTGATTTCAGCGCCGGCGCGGAACGCCATGGCAACTCCATCTGCCGTGGCCACCGCCGGATTCGTTGTGTTGCTGTAAACGTGGCCAGCGCCTCCGGTAGCCAGCAGGACCGCGCTGCTGCCGACAGTTTGCATCTGCCCCGCGCCTGAGATCAGCCTGACTCCACCAACGCGGCCGCCCTCCATGGCAAGGCTGGCCGTAAATTCAAACTCTGAAAAAGCAATGTTCTTGAGTGTTGCCGCCTTGGCGTAAAGGGCGCGCCCAATCTCGCGGCCCGTTGAGTCCCCATGTGCATGCAGAATGCGGTCACGGCTGTGGGCGGCCTCGCGCGTGAACGTAAGGCGTGTGCCTTTGCGGTCAAACTGCGTGCCCCACTCAATCAATTCCTGGATGCGGTCCGGCCCCTCTTCCACCAGCACATGCGCCGCGTCGGTATTCACAATGCCGTCCCCGGCGTTGATGGTGTCTTGAAAATGCAGGCTGATTTCGTCTTCGTCGCTCAGGGCCACGGCTATGCCGCCCTGCGCATACTGTGTTGCCGATTCCGTAAGCTCCTGTTTTGCCAGCACCAACACCTTGCCGGCTTCAGCCAGCGCAATTGCCGCGCGCAACCCGGCGACACCAGCTCCAACAACAATGAAGTCCACCTGTGCAGGGACTTTTTTCATGGTGTCGAAATGGTAACAAAGAATCTATGTATGTGCGGCAGGCACCGCCGGAGACGGCTGCTCCGAGACTACAACCACCAATCCCCGATGTTCAGATTCCCCGATTCCTCCGCTCCCATCATTTATCATCAATGGAGCGTGCAAAAGGTCCGCGTAAAAACAAAACCAACCGCGTATGACGTCATGATCGGCGCCGGCCTGTTGCGCCGCGCTGGACGTGAGGTTCGGCGTGTCCTGCCCGGCCCCGGCAGCCGCGTCTTTGTGATTACATCCCCCAACGTGCGCCGCCACTGGGGAGATGCGCTGGAAAAATCTCTGCAGCAGGCCCATCTGCCGTATGAAGTCCTGGAGATGCATGACGGCGAGCCTGCCAAACGCCTGAACACCGTTGAGCAGTTGGCCGAGCGGCTGGTTGACGCCAAGGCTGACCGCAAATCACTGCTGGTGGCCTTCGGCGGCGGCGTGGTGGGTGACAGCGCCGGATTTCTGGCGGCAATTTTTATGCGCGGCATTCCCGTGATTCAAATTCCCACCACCGTGGTGGCGCAGGTGGATGCCAGCATCGGGGGCAAGACCGGAGTCAACCTGCGCGCCGGTAAAAACCTGGTCGGATCGTTTCATCAGCCGCTTGCTGTTCTAGTTGATCCGGATATTCTGCAGACCCTTGATGACCGCGAATTCCGCTCTGGACTCTTTGAATCACTTAAGTGCGGCGTAATTCGTGACCGGTCTTTGTTTGATTTCATGGAAGACAACGCTAAAAAAATTCTCGCGCGCCAGAGCAGGACCATGCAGCGCGTGATCGCGGACTCCATACGCGTGAAGGCCGATGTGGTGTCAGCCGATGAAAAAGAGTCCGGCCTGCGTCGCGTCCTCAACTTTGGCCACACGATTGGGCACGCGCTGGAGGCCGCCACCGATTACTCGCACTTTCTTCACGGTGAAGCCGTGGCCCTGGGCATGATCGCCGCATCCGCCATTGCCCGCGATGCCGGTTTTTGCAGTGTTGCAACGGCGGAGCGGATTATCTCCGCTACATCGGCTTATGGCCCGTTGCCGCCGGTTTTTTGCGACGTTCAGGATGTGCTTGCGCGCCTTGGCGCTGACAAGAAGACAGTCGGCGGAACCGTACACTTTGTTCTTCCTCAGAGGATCGGGAAGGTAAAGATCTCAGGCGATGTGCCGCCAGCTATCGTCCGCAACGCCGTGGAGTCGATCAGAAACCATGCCTGAGCAGGCCAAAATTCCCGTTGCTGACTCAGCCAAGACCGCGCGCATCTCCGCGGGCGGCGTTCGCGGCACCACGCCGACCGGAACTTCTGACGAACAATCCGCGGCCAAAGCCGTGCGGCAGATGTTTGACGAGATTGCGCCGCGTTATGATTTCCTGAACCATGTCCTCTCCATGAATATTGACCGTCTCTGGTGGCGGCGCACGGCCCGCATCTTCAGCCACACTCTTTCGCAGAGCAACGCCCGCGTGCTCGATCTTTGTGCGGGCACTGGGGACATGTCCGTTGCCATGCGAGCGGTGGCAGCGGGGCAGAACAGCAATGCAGCAATCCTGGCACTCGACTTCTCTCACCAAATGCTGCAGCATGGCCGGGCAAAATTTAATGCGAAGAAAATCCAGCCCGTGGAAGCCGATGCGCTGCGCCTTCCCCTGGCCGGCGGCAGCATGGACCTGGTGGTTTCCTCCTTCGGTTTCCGCAACCTGGCGAATTATGATGCCGGTTTGCGCGAGATCTTCCGCGTGCTCAAACCGCAGGGTGAAATGGGCATCCTAGACTTTAGCGAGCCGGGCGGCATGCTCGGTAAGCTCTACGGCTTCTATTTTCGCAACGTTCTGCCGCGCATCGGCACATTCATCTCCGGCGTCCGCGGTCCTTATGAATATCTTCCCGCTTCTGTCCAGAAGTTTCCCGCGCCGCAGGAGATGCTGGCGCGCATGCAGGCAGCCGGTTTTCAAGACGTAAGTTGGACGCCCTACACTTTTGGCATTGCCGGTTTGTATCGCGGTAAAAAACTCTAGCTTCGCGCTGCACGCCAAAAGCCACCTGGCAGCCAGTCATGGATGGAACAATCCACACAAGCTAAAGCCTGCACATCTCAGTTTACTTTCTCCTGTACGCTTCTTGAGATGGCTGTTACCAGCCTGCGCGGGCTAAAGCGGATCGACTGTGCCAGCGCTTTATTGAAAAGGCCGGGAATTACCATTGTTTTGCCTCGCATCATGCCTTCATATCCGGCCCGCGCCACGTCAATCGAACGCATGGCGCCTAGTTTGAACAGGCGTGAGTTCTCCATGTCAGCCCGCTGGGCAAACTTTGTCCTGGTTGCGCCAGGGCATAGGCACGTCACCGTAATGCCGCTGCTCTTCAGTTCATTGGCTATCGCTTCAGAAAACATGATCACGTACGCCTTGGTCGCGTAGTACACCGCCATCAGCGGGCCGGGCTGGAAGCCGGCGGTTGAAGCCACATTCAGTATTTTTCCGGTTTTGCGTTGCAGCATCCCCGGAAGCACCAATTTGGTAAGAGCGGTAAGCGCGGTAATGTTTACCTGGACCATTTCCATATAGTCTTGCAGATTGCTGTCTGCAAAAGCACCGTACCCGCCAAAGCCGGCGTTGTTGATGAGTACATCCACTTGCAGCGCCCGTCTTTCAACCTCGTTGAATATCTGTTGCGGTGTATCCGGATGAGTAAGATCGCCGGGAACCACATGTACATGGTTTCCGTGCTTTGCTTCAATCTCTCGCGCTATCTTTTCCAGCTCGCCCTGATTACGGGCGGTGATAATCAGGTCAAACCGCGGCGCCATCAACTGTGCCAGATCAAGTCCAATGCCGCTTGATGCTCCGGTGATCAGTGCCGTCCTGCGCTGGTCTTTGCGATCCAGTGCGCCTACGTAAGCCGGAAGTACCATGTGGTTTGCCCTCGCCCGGAATCATAAGCGAGCCTGGCGGGATTGGCCAACTCTGAGTATGTGCTCTCGCATCATTAGCGTCATCCACTGCGCCAGACTGGGACACATTTCGGCATTCATCGCATCGCGATGTATCGTTCCACTCTTTACAAAAAATAATTTCGGAAAATTGAAAGTTCCTGTTGGCGCGCGGGATAGAGAGCAGCAGCAATAATCCGCGCTCTTCGGTGAGGTCCCTTGCCTAAGTCGCACGGTACATGTTGCCACGCCGTTGGTCCGGTCTTTCACATTGCTGATGCTCACGTCGGTTGGATCGGACTGACCCCGGTGGATGAAGAAGCAAATTCTCCGCGTGATAAGCTACCCGTTGCTACTTGGACTAGTCGCCTGCCATCGCCGGTTCGCGTACTTCATACTGTGAGAACCATGACGTTGCCGCCTTCAGGCTGGCATTTACATTTTCAATATTTTTCACGCCTTCCGATTGCAGCCACTGTTCAAACGCCTTTGCGCCCTGCTTGGCATAGACCGGGATGCCTTCCTTCCAGGTAGCGCGTCCACATAACACGCCATTAAATTTCACGCCGGACTCCGCGGCCAGGGCCAGCCCTTCATTGAACTCGGCATTGCTCACACCGGCAGAAAGATAGATAAACGGTCTGGTGGCAACCGCTGAAGCCTTGCGGAAAAGCTCCATCGCTTCTGGTTTGGAGTATGCCTTCTGGCCTCCGTAAGATTTTGCGCCTTCCACGAATTTCATGTTTACCGGCACTTCCACCTTCATCACGTCAATGCCGTATTTGTCCTTGGTAAATTCAGCCATCGATCCAATTACGATTTCCGGTTTCTTCTTCGCGAACTCCAAGCCTTTTTCATCCATGCCCTCGTCGTATCCCACAAATTCCAAAAAGTAGGGAATATCATTGGCGCGGCACTCATCGCCGATCCGCTCCACCCAGGCATGTTTCTGGTCATTAATTTCAGCGCTGTCAGTGGGAGTGTAGTAAAGAAGGACCTTGATGCAGTCGGCTCCCGCTTCCTTCAGCCGGCGCACGGACCAATTGTCCAGCAAGTCTGGCAAGCGGCCCGGCCCGGTCTTGTCATAGCCAGTTTTCTCATAGGCGAGCAGCAGACCGGCATTGTTGACGCGGCGCTTGGCGGCGGGCAGCCCAAATTCCGGATCAAGCAGGATTGCGCTGGCGTGTGCCGTAAGAACTTCCGTGACGATTGACTTGAACTCTTCGAGCATCGACGCGCTTACATCCGCGCCCTTTTCTTTGGCCAATGCCTTTTGTAAAGATCCACGCTGGTCCATGGCTGCAGCGGCAATCACGCCGCGCTTGTCAGAGACGGCCTTCATTCCGGCAAGCTTTCCGGGGGTAAGCTTCATGGTTATTTCTCCTCTAGTGTTGATGCGCGGACTTTAGCCGGCTCTTGGATACAGTCTTTTTGTGGGCACAACGAACAGATGCGCGCCATCCGTTTCAAGTCAGCTATTGTACTAAAATCGCAGACGGCAATTTGCTTACTGCCGCAATGGCAATTGCGCCAGAATAGTGCGTTGCTTTGCAATCAGCGACTCAATCCCCTTGGCGGCGTAATCCATCATCTTCTTTAGCTGGGTTTCATCGAATGGATGCTGTTCGGCGGTGGCCTGCACCTCCACAATCTTGCGCCCGCCGGTCATCACAAAATTTAGGTCCACTTCAGCCTGGGAATCTTCTTCATAGCAGAGATCGAGCAGAATTTCTCCTTCCACGATTCCCACACTGGTTGCGGCAACAAAGTCGCGCAGCGGCGCGGAGGAGAGCGTGCCCGCCTCCACAAGCTTTTGCATCGCCAGGCCCAGCGCCACAAATGCGCCCGTGATGGAAGCCGTGCGTGTGCCTCCGTCGGCCTGAATTACGTCGCAATCCAGCGTAATGGTGCGCTCGCCCAGTTGTTTCAAGTCCACCACGGCACGCATGGCGCGTCCAATGAGCCGCTGAATTTCATGGGTGCGTCCGCTTTGGCGTCCGCGACTGGCTTCGCGGGCGGTGCGCGTCAGGGTGGAGCGCGGCAGCATGCTGTACTCGGCGGTTATCCATCCCTTGCCGGTGCCTTTCATAAACCCAGGCACGCTTTCTTCAATGGATGCGGTGCAGATCACGCGCGTGTTGCCTACCTCAATCAGCACGGAGCCTTCAGCGGTGGAGATGAATTCAGGGATGATGTTGACCGGACGCATCTGCTCTGGCGCACGGTTATCTGAGCGAAAAAACATGTCTTTATTATTTTTCAATGTCATTATTTTTCAATATCTACCAACTCAATGTTTTCAATTGGGCGACCCAGGAATTTTCCTCCCAGCCGCCGGAACTTCTCTACCGAATCGGTAGCGTAACAGCATAACTCGCCCGCAGCACCCTGTCCGGCTTGTTTGCCTAACATCTCTACAACTTTGGCGGCAGTGGATTCCGCGGAGTCAACAATCTCCACGTTTTGCGGCACAAC
>DATBCN010000475.1:0-12632 GCA_036270475.1 Candidatus Angelobacter sp.
GTGGTGAGCCTTGACGATGAGCGCCGCGCGGCCATGGTCAGCAATCTAATGGTGGTGCTGTGCGGTGAAGCAGAAGTGCATCCGGTGGTGAATACGGGAACGCTGTATGCGTGATCATTGCATGGAGCAGACTTAAGCTCAAGCTGTCGCTGCACATCCGAAGCATTTAACCAATAGGAGTTACAGGTAATAAATGGCGGAACGGAAATCATTTCTCCTGCGCATTGATCCCGCTCTCTGGGCTGACCTGGAGGGCTGGGCGCAGGCGGAGTTGCGGAGCGTGAACGGCCAGATTGAATACATCCTTCGCCAGGCCGTGAACAAGCGCAAAGGAGGGCCAATTGCCCCACCGCCGGCAGCTTCAACAGAATCAGTTGAGCCAGAATGAAAATAGTTTCTCAGGAGCGCCATAAAAGCACAATCTTCCGGCTAATTTTTTAATTTCAAATTTTTAAATTTTAAGATTTTCAATCTTGCCGCTCAGATCACTACGCCATCCATGCGGAAGATCCGCTTCTTTGGCTTGAATTCAGGGATAGGTTTGGGCTCCAGCAGGGGCGCGCCTTCACGCCAGAAATTTTTGAATTCACCCTTGTCTCCGGTGCGATAGAAGTGCAGCAGGTAAGCCTGATCAGCGGCGGTGTAGTTGGCGAACCACTGGTCTATATCGGTAATGCCAATCTTGTGCAGCAAGCTCAGGCCATAGCGAGCGGCCTCGCTTTCATAGGCCAGCACTTCAGGGAAGAGCTTCTCATCCACCGGAGGCTTGTATTGGCGTCCCAGGTCAAACGCGCTTTCGTTCACGTTCCACTGCACGGTATGGCCAAACAGGTGGCCCAGCAGAAAGAGGCGCAGCTCCGGCGTGATGGCGTAATCCACGTCGATCTCCGCGCCGTCCAGATCGCCGGTGAGCGGGTCGGGGATGTACCGCGTGATGACCGGAATACCCCAGTCGCGCTCAAGATGCTCCTGCACGCGGGCCGCGTATTCAGCAAAGGGGATAGCCATGGGAATATTGTAATGGATGGCCCAAACCTGCCATTTCTCCGGCTTATTAACCTTGTGGTTATCACGCAGAACCCCGGCACGACCACCAAATTTATCTTTCGGGATTGCATTCAGCCTCGCCTGGTTGATCTTGAGATGTGCCGCCACCAGTTCGGGCAGGGCATGGGCCAACCATTCCGATAGCGAGATGTCCGGATAGAAGCCGGTCTTGAACATCTCAAGGAAGACCAAGTCCGTGTCCCCAGTATTTTCGATGTAATACAGCAGGGATTTTTCCACGTACCCCACGTCTCCCGCCTGAAAATCCATCGTTCTGGCTTTGTTGCCTGTCGCCACTACAGTAAAGGTTCGTTTGCCGCCCTCCGGCTGGGTATCTACTCTCTACTCCTCTCCCACGCCTTGGCATACTTCCAACTGACATAGGCTGCGTGGTTCATCAGTACCAGCAGGCCCTCGCGGCCATCCAGAAAGCCGCCGCGAAAAAAATACGCCCAGATAAATCGGACCATCGGGCGCAACACGATATTCACCACGCTAAATCCCACTTTGCGCTCCCGCGCCACCATGTCCGCGCCCAGTGAAGAGTAGCGGTTCGCATGTTCGATGAAACTTTCCAGCGTTGGATACGCATGATGAATCATGTCGCCGCTTACATGCCCCAGCGGCCCCGGCATCTTCATGTCTTCATGCACGTCGCGTAGTTCAAATGTCGCCGCGCCGCGCCGGATGAGCCGCAGCTTCGGGTCAGGATAGTAGCCGCTGCGTTTGATCCATTTGCCAAAGTAGATGTTCCGACGGTTCATCGTATATCCGGCAAACTGCGGTGGCTGGCTCGACTTCAACAGCACCCTGATGCTGGCCGCCAGCTCCGGACTGACCTCTTCATCGGCGTCAAGTGAGAGGATCCAGTCGCATGTGGCTTTCTCCAGCGCTGAATTCTTCTGCCGCGCAAACCCTTTCCACGGTTCCACAAAGACCTTCGCTCCGAACGACTGCGCCAGGCTCACCGTGGAGTCCGTACTGCCTGAATCCACCACCACAATTTCATCGGCAATGTCTTTTACGCTCTGCAGCGTCCGGCTAATATTCGCCTCTTCATTGAGGGTGATGATGCAAACGGAAAGACTCATGCGCCGAAGGATAGCATTTTCGCCCACAGTGACAAATTTTGGCGAATCGACAAGGTTTTGCAACTTGTCACGGTACGCCCTTCGCCACTAAACTCGCCGCAGCACTTCCTGGCAATACGAGCTTTCTTTTTGGCGCCCAACCAACAAGGCGACGCATTTCCCCTGACCCGCCACTCCGTGGTGGCAGCGGCGCAGGGCCGTGATCCCGCGGAGCGCCTGCGCGCGCTGGACGACATCACCAACTCTTACTGGCGTCCTGTATATAAATACGTCCGCTTTCGCTGGCGCCTGGAGCGTGAAGACGCCGAAGACTTCACGCAGGATTTTTTCTCGCGCCTGCTGGAAAAAGACTTTCTTGCCTCTTACGATCCGGCGAAAGGGAAGCTCCGCACCTTTCTCCGGACGTGCATCGACCGGCTCTTTATGAACCAGACCCGCGCTGCCCACCGGCAAAAGCGCGGGAACGCGGCGGTCCATGTGTCATTGGATTTTGAAGAAGCCGAGCATGAACTGGCGGCGTCAACGCACGCCGGCTCGCCGGAAGATTATTTTGAAAAAGAGTGGGTGCGGACGCTGTTCGCGCTGGCTGTCGAGCGGCTCCGCGCCCAGTGCCAGTCGGCAGGGAAGACAACGCAGTTTGCATTATTTGAGCGCTACGATCTGGCCGACGCACAGGCCCGGCCCGCTTATGCCGCCCTGGCGCAAGAATTCAACATCGTGGTGACTGACGTTACCAACTATCTGGCTTTTGCCCGCCGCGAATTCCGCCGCTGTGTGCTGGAGCAGCTCCGCCAGATGACCGGCAGCGATGAAGAGTATCATCGTGAAGCGCAATCTCTGCTGGGAGTGGAGCCGAAATGAAGTTCCTGCCCGATCAGGTAGTTGCGCGGCTGCAAACAGAAATGCAGACGCCGGACCTTTCCGGTACGCGATATCGCGCATTGAAATTTCTTGGCCACGGTGGAATGGGCGCGGTCTGGCTGGCGGAAGACTCGGGTCTGCGGCGCAACGTGGCGCTTAAAGTCCTCTCGGCTGAGAGCAGCTCATCCGACCTGGCAGCGCGGCTCATGCAGGAAGCCATGGTCCTTGCGCGCCTGGAGCATCCCGGCATTGTCCCCGTGCATGACGCCGGCACACTGCCGGACGGGCGTACTTTCTACTGCATGAAATACGTTGAAGGCCAGACGCTGGACCAGCATATCGACCGACTTAGTTTGCGCCAGCGTTTGCAACTCATCCAGCGTATTGCTGAGCCGCTGGCCTTTGCGCATTCGCGCGGCATCATTCATCGTGACCTGAAACCGCAAAACATCATGGTGGGAGCGTTCGGCGAGGTCTTGATTATGGATTGGGGGCTGGCCAAGGTAATGGCTGCCACTTCCTTATTTTCATCTGCAGGACAAGTGCCAGGGCGCGAGTTTACTTGCACCGCATCGGTATCCCTGGAATCTGGGGCTTTAGCCCATGAAGATGCGCTGGCTCCGGCCACCGCGCACGGCAGCGTTCTGGGCACGCCCGGATACATGGCCCCGGAGCAGGAGCGCGGCGACGTGGACCTGATTGACCAGCGGACCGATGTTTTTGGTCTTGGCGCAATCCTGCAGCACGTAGTTCAGGACACGGCTCGCGGGAAGGCCAGCGCCTCGATTGGCGGACCGCTTTCGCGCCCGTTGCGGGCCATCTGTGCCAAGGCCACGGCTGCTGGTATGTCTGACCGCTATTCTTCAGTTCAGGATCTCGCCGCCGATCTGCGGAAATACCTTGAGGACATGCCGGTAAGTGCTTACCCTGAAAATGTTATGGAACGCGCTGTCCGGCTGGCCAGCCGCAATCGCGTGGCCGTGGTCCTGGTGCTGGCCTATCTGCTCATGCGTGTATTGTTTATTCTGTTTTCGCGCCACTGATTTTTTTTGACGAGTCGATTAAAGGCCCAGGCAAGAGCAGGTAATAAGACCATAGAGGGACATCATCCCCTGGAGGAGTTGGCACAGATGAACAAGATAGTGCTGGGTTTGATATTAGGCGGCGTTTTGGGGATTCTGGACGGCCTAACCGCGTGGTTCACGCCGGCAGTGCGCAGCGGTATTGTGGGCATCGTATTTGGGTCGATGTTTAAGGGACTGGTTGCGGGAGTGTTGATCGGCATATTCGCCCGCAAAGTAAATTCGCTTGCACTGGGCATTGTGTTCGGTCTGGCGGTAGGGGCGTTTTTTGCCTGGATCATCGCCTTCATGCAGCATGGATATTATTTCCAGATCATGCTGCCGGGTGCGATGGTGGGGCTGATCGTCGGCTACGCCACGCAGAGATACGGAGCAGCCAGCCAGCCGCAACGGGCCTGACTGCGCGCCAAAATCCGCTTGCACGCGCACGCGTCCGCATGCCTGTTGCGAAGAGAGTGTGGCCTTGCGCGCCGCAAGTTTTCCCTGCGCCACCAAACTTTTTCACCATCAAAACTTTTTAAGGAGGGCAATCATGCCACGTGTCATTCATTTTGAATTTGCGGCGGACAATCCCGAGCGCGCCGCAAAGTTTTATCGCGAAGTTTTTGGCTGGGAATCCAGCCATTGGGGCGGTCCGGCGGACTATTGGCTGGTAAAAACCGGCGTTGAAGGTCCGGGCATCGACGGCGGAATCCTGCAATACCAGGACAAGATGCCGCGCACCATCAACAGCATTGGCGTGGATTCAGTAGACGAGTATGTGGAGAAGGTCGCGCGCAGCGGAGGCAAGATTGCCAAGCCCAAGATGACGATACCCGGCGTTGGTTATCAAACCTACTTTATGGATACTGAAGGCAATGTGTTCGGAGTTTTTCAGGCTGATCCGTCAGCGAAATAGCGTTTGGTCGAAGTCAACAATCTTATTTTTGCTTGACCAGTTCCTCGGAAAGCAGGCGCGCCTTCACCGCTAATGTGTGGGCGCGCGCCGGATCATTCTCGGTGGTCGCCTTGTGGCTCTGGGCAATGAATACCTTGATCTGGGCCCGCATTGCCTCTTCGGCCTGGTTGAGCAGGCGTTTGATGCCGTTCAAATTGGATTCGGCGTTCTGCAGAAGCTGGTCAGTGGAAGCCTGATCGTTGGCAGCGCTGGCCGGCGTTGGGCCAGGCGCGATCTGCGCGCCTTCCGTTGGCGGCGATTGCGGTTTGGGCTCCGGACTTATTACTATTTTGGGCGTTGTGTTGTGCGTCACCTCGCTGGCTGGCTTATCACTGGTCGCGGAAACAGCAGGCGACGGTTTTCTGGCAGTGGCGTGCCGGTTGGTTTTCTGCTTGGTTTTTTCTGCCGCGGTTTTTGTTGGTTGCTCCGCTGGCGTGGGCGCGGGTGGCGCATCTTTTGTTTGTTCCGCTGGCTGCGGTGCCTCCGGCTCCGGCGTTGGTGTTGGCTGGGCTGCGACAGTGGGCGGCTGCTGGGGCGCCACCAGGACCGGTTTTTTCTGGGGGCATCCGCAGAGAATTCCCAGCGCGGACGCCAGCCCAATGGTCGCGAATTTTAGACGAAGTGGCTTCATGCCTTACTGACCGAATCTTCTTTAGATGCGACTGGCGCTTCGCTGCCGGCGGCTGTCTCAATCATGGGAAACCGCAGATAAAAGCTGCTCCCATGGTCCATGATCGAGGTGAATTCCATCGATCCATGGTGCAACTGCACCACGCGGTATGCCATGGCCAAGCCTATCCCGCTTCCACCGGACTTTGTAGTGAAGTATAAATTAAAAACTTTGTCGCGGATATTTTCCGGAATGCCCGTTCCCTGGTCGCGCACCATGATTAATGCGCTTTCGCCTTCGCGTTTCAAGCTTATGCGCAACGTGCCGCCTTCCGGCATGGCCTGCACGCCATTTAACACAATATTCAAAATTGCCTGTTTGACCAGATCGGCGTCAATGCGGACCGGCAGCGGGTCCAGGCCGGCTTCGCGTTCAATCAGCACCTTGTTTTTTTCCGCCGCCGGAGAGGCCAGCATCACAACGTCTTCTGCCGCCTTACGCAGGTCCATATCGCTCAGGCGGAGTTCAACCGGACGTGTGAAATCCACCAGGGTCTGCACCACGCGGTCCAACCGCTGGATCTCACTGCCAATCACGTCCAAATGGCGGCGCGTGTCCGGATCAATTTCCTTCATCTTCTGGCGCAGCACTTCCAGATGGACCACGATTGCGTTGATGGGGTTCTTGACCTCATGGGCCACGCCCGAAGTGAGCCTGCCGATGGACGAAAGCCGGCGTGACAGCTCAATCTCGTCTTCAATCCGGTGGACTGACTCGGCGTCGCGCAAGGTCAGTAGCGCGCCAATGCGCTCGCCGCGTTCTTCAATAAAATCCATGGCGATCTGGATGTGCCGTCCCTGCTCGTCTTCAATCTCCTGCTGATTCACGGCCTGGCGCGACGCGAATGCATCCATGATGACGCACCCCAGCCGCGAGTCGCGGGAAAAGATTTCCGAGGGATGGCGGCCCAGCATCTCACCGCGCGGCTTGCCGATAAATCTTTCCGCTGACGCGCTGACCAGCACCGCGTTGGAATCACTGGTAAACAGCATGACGCCATCCTGCAGATTGGCCATCATCTGGTCCAGGTTTTCTTTCAATGCGGAGAAGACCTCTTTCACGTCGCGCATCTGCCGGCCCAGGCGCTCAATCTTGGTGGAGACAGTGCCATATTCATCGGAGCGCGTGGAGGGCGTGCCTACCAGCTCCGCCTTGCCTGAGCTGATGAGGTCCAGACGGCGGCTGATTGCGGCCAGCGGGCGCAGGGCCAGATTCGAAAGTCCCGCTGCCAGAATGAGACTCAGAACAATGGCAGTGGCGGAAAGCATGAGCGCGCGGCGGACCTGGGGCCTGAGATCGTCAATCAGCAGTGTTGTGCTGACGCCTACGCGCACCTCGCCAAAGGGCTTTTTGGTGGACGTATTAATCAGTGGCAGGCGCACGTCATAGGTCCGGGCCGGGCCGTAAATCAGGTTGTACTGCACCCGAATGCCGCCATGCAGGATGTCGGCAAAGTCTTCGCGCGCTACCACTACAGTGCCTTGCAGCGCGGGGTTGGTATGCAGCAGCGCGAGTCCGTTTGCATTCACAATGCAGGCGTCCAGGATGTTGGGTGAATCGCCTGTCACGGAATCTAAAAGAGCGGTAACGCTGGTGTCATCCTGCAGCAATTCCTGGATTGCCGCATCTACCTGCTTGGGATCGTTAAGGTCAATCTTGGAACTGCTGAGGTCCACGCCCAGGACTGGTTTTGAGACGGCAAAAACGTGCAGTTTAATGACGTCGGCGACGGAGTAGACCTCCTGTATCCGCAGACGGACCACTTCAGAGATGTAGAGCGTGGAAAGGGTCGCCACGATTACCACGACCATGGCGGTAATCGCGAACACCAGCTTGGTTTTCAAGCTCAAGGAAAACATGAATCACTTCTGGCTCAAAAGCTCCGCGGCTTTTGAGTTCCTTCGCTTATTAGTTCCGTTTTTTAGTTCTGTCTTAAAGTTAGTTCCGTCTTAAAGATTCGGCCATGCAATCTCAGTTCGCGCTCTCGCTGGATACCGCGGCCGCGTTGCCATACTCCTTCAACTTATTGTGCAGCGTTTTCAGGCTGATTCCCAGGATTTCCGCCGCGCGGGTCTTGTTGTTGTTGCTGGCGGCCAGCGTTTTCAGGATCAGCATCTTTTCCGCGTCGCCTACCGTGGTGCCAACTTCCAGCCGGATTCCCTCGCCGTCACTGGCGATTGCCCGTACCCCGGTGTTGCCGAAATTCGGCGGTAGATGGCGCGGCTCAATCAGCGGGCCATCGCAAACAATCACCGCGCGCTCCATGGTGTTGCGCATTTCCCGCACATTGCCCGGCCAGTTATGGCCCTGGAACATCTGCAGCACCACTTCACTTACGCCGCCCACGTTCCGCCCATGTTTCGTGTTCATGTCGGCCAGCAAGGCATCCATCAGTTGGGGGACGTCTTCTCTATGTTCGCGCAACGGAGGCATGTGGATGTTGAAGACATTCAGCCGGTAATAGAGATCGCCGCGCAAAGCGCCCTTGGCCACGGCTTCTTCCGGCACAATGTTGGTTGCCGCCAACACGCGCACATCCACCGGCGTTTCCACTTTGCTGCCCAGCCGGCGCAGCTTGCGGTCCTCCAGCACGCGCAGCAGCTTGGCCTGAGTGGCTGCCGGCATCTCGCCGATTTCATCCAGAAGCAGCGTGCCTTCTTCCGCCAGCTCAAAACAGCCTGCCCGGCGTTCCATGGCGCCGGTGAACGCGCCTTTTTCATGGCCAAAGATTTCGCTCTCAATCAGCGTTTCCGGAATGGCCGAACAATTAATGGCGACAAACGGTTTGTTCTTCCGCGGGCTCAGCTCGTGAATGGTCCGCGCCACCATCTCTTTGCCGGTGCCGCTCTCTCCCGTGATCAGGACCGATGCCGTGCTCGGCGCGACCATTTCTATCAAATGAAAAATCTCCTGCATGGGGCGTGATGGGCCTACCATATGGCCAAAGAGGCCGGTATCGCGCAGCTTGCGTTTGGTAACTTCCAGTTCCAGGGCCGTGCCACGCTGGCGGGCCGCATTTTGCAAGATCTGCTTGAGCCGGGCAGGATCAACGGGTTTTTGAATAAAGTCATAGGCGCCGGCTTTCATCGCGTCCACGGCAACATCAATACTGCCTTGCGCCGTAAGCAGGACCACGGCAATCTGCTGCGGCTGTTCCGCCAGGCGTTGCAGCAATTCCATGCCATCCATGCGGGGCATCCTGAAGTCAGTGACTACGATGCCGGGCGACCATGTGGCCGCTTTTTCCAACCCTTCCAGGCCGTCTTTCGCGGTGTCCGTCCGGTAGCCCCACGCGGAAACGAGTTCGGCCAGGCCCGATCGCTCGTTCTCTTCGTCTTCCACAATCAGGACTTTTTCCTGTGTACTCAACGGCGTTCCCCTTTTTTAAAAGATTATCATCAGTAGAGGAATTCACAGAGGAGCAGCCCGGGCTGCCATTGGGAACGTCTCTTCAAAAAAGCATGCGCGTGCTGCCTAACTCCTTGAATATGATTAGGTTATATTGAGAGTAGACGCTTTCCGGTAAGATTGCATCTGAATCCATATAGAGCCTACTTTGTAAGCCCCCGGTTTTTCGATGAACCAATCGTCGATATTTCAATGAGAAACGAAAGGAATTGAATCATGAACAAGTTTTGGATTGCCGCGAGTGCAGCATGCCTGCTGGCGGCAGGAGCGGTTGCGCAAACATCGGCCAGCGGATCGGCATCCGGCAATGCTTCAGTCACTCCCGGCCAGGCCAGCGCTGGCGCCAGCGCAAGCCAGAGCACACAGACTCCGGGCGCGTCAGCCAACACGGATGCGTCAGCAAACGCACAGGCTTCCCGTGATCAGGAAAGCAAGAACAAAAGCCAGCAGACCAACAAAAAAGACAAGGATTCGGGAGCGAATGGCAGTGCAACCAGCGCTGGTTCAGCCGTGGCCGGAGCAGAGGGAACGCACGGTGCGCTGAGCAGCGGCGCCACATTGCAGGCAGAACTTGCAAAATCGATTGACGCCAAGAAAGCCAAGTCCGGTGACGAAGTTACAGCCAGGCTTACACAAGACGTAAAGGCGGATGGCAAGGTCGTCCTGCACAAAGGTTCCAAGCTGGTGGGACACGTGACCGAAGCGCAGGAAAAAAACAAAGAGAATGCGGAATCCAAATTGGGCATGGTTTTTGACAAGGCCGTATTAAAAGGTGGACAGGAAGTGGCCTTCAACGGCGTGATTCAGGCATTGGCGCCGCCGGCACAGGGCGCAGTTTCCCTTGCTGGCGATGAAAGCAGCAGTCTGGGTTCTGGAACGGGCAGCGGTGGCGGCAGTTCCATAGGCGGCGGCCGTAGCGGTGGCGGAGGCATTGCGGCTCCTCTTGGCGGGGCAACCAGTGCCGCTGGTTCCGCCGTGGGCGGAGTAACGGGTACTGCAACGGGTTCGGTAACAAACTCGGTTGGCGCCGCAAGAGGACCAGTTTCCGCGGCCGCAAATGGTGCTTTCAGCTCGGCCAGCCGTGGCGTAATTGGGATGCAAGGCGTCGCGTTAAACACGGCAGCGGCGGGCAGCGCGCAAGGCTCAGTGCTGAGTTCCGCAAACCACACGATTAAGCTGGACAGCGGCACGCAACTTATTTTGCAGGTAGCAGGTTCTGCGGCGGCGAAATAAACTTTGCGGAGTTCCAGGGGCCGGGTCCCAAACCTGGCCCCTGTTTCTTTTGCGCTATCGGCGAACACTCCCAAGTTTGTAAAGTGACGACAACCTGCTTCAGGTGCATGTCATCTGCATTATTTGTTGGACTTTGTGTTTACTTAATATGCACAATAGTAGACCAAGTTGACGGCTTCCCGGTGCTTCCTTCCATCGCGAGGTGAAGAATGAATAGCTACTGGATCGCAGCCACGGTTGTTTTTTTTACCGCATGGCCTTCAGGCTCGAAAGCGCACGGCATGGACCAAGCGCAGGCTGGCCAGGTCCAGCAAGCTCAATCCTCTTCCAATCTTTCTGTCACCGCTCAAGACCCTGCTAAAACGCAGCAGGCTCAAACGCAGCAGGATAGTGTTGCGGCAAAAACCACGGTCGCTCCTGTAGCCGCAGCCAATGCTCCAGCGACAAGCGCGCAGAGCAGAGGTTCCTACATGCTGGTGGAGTTGAACAAAACGCTGAAAGCCAAAAAACTTAAGCCCGGTGACAAAATAAAGGCGGAGGTGGCCCAGGCCGTGGTTTCGCACGGCAAGGTCATCATCCCCGTTGAAACCGAATTAGTTGGCCATGTTACCGAGGTGAGCGTGCGCGAGGGTGAGAATTCCGAGTCTCGTCTGGGCATTGTATTTGACCGCATTTTGCTGAAGCACTATCACGACATTAACTTTCGGGCTGTGGTCCAGGCTGTGGCCCCAGCGGTGGCCAGGAAGTCACGCGTGGACCAGCCGTCGCAAATGCTGCCGCCTTCCATGATGGGTGGGGGAATACGTGACAGCGTCGCAGCCCCCTCTGGCCGATCGAGCAGTTCATTGAGTAGTCGCGGGCCGGCGAGTTCCAGTGGACCCGGAAATGCATCTAGTTCAATCTCAACTTTCGAGACTCCATTGACGGTGAAACAATCGCCCACTACCCACGCTGCCAGCGGCACCTCGGCTGCACTGCTGGATTCTGGCCCCGGCGCCAAACCGTTAAGCATTGGCATGCCGCAGGGCGTTACTGGAATCAAAGGCCTGAGTCTGAGTGCGAATCCGAGTGCTAAAACTCCCGGGCCGGTAATTGTTTCAAATACTGACAATGTAAAACTTGAATCCGGCACGCAGATTCTCCTGCAGGTGCTAACGGTTGAGGCGCAAAAATAACGTTGTTCCAAGGCGCGGCTTCAGCAGGTGCCGCGCCCTGCTTCCCCTGGGCACCTTGCGCCGCGAAATGTAAGAGGCTTCCTTCCCTCGGATTGTTCTTTCTTAATCAATTGCCCTTCGGTAACTTGTTGAAGGAAAATCATCGTGGCAATCTCGTGGCATTCCATTGCAGGGGAAAAGACTGTCTAACTTCATGCGTCCGGCGATACGAACGATACCCGTCCTGATCAGTTTGCTGCTGGCGTCTGCCGCGCTTGCGGGGGGACAATCGTGGCAGCCGGTTGGTCCGGATGGCGGCACGGTCCGCAGTCTGGCGATTGATCCCAGAGACCCGGACAAGATTTTTCTGGGCACAAGCGCGGGCAATCTGTATCTCTCATCTGATAACGGAGCAAGCTGGTCGCGGTTTGCCCGGCCAGGGAATTCCGCGGAGATGGTGCTGGACCACATCGTGATTGATCCCACTGATCCGCGCAGGATGTTTGTCGCCGCATGGAACGCACAGCTGCCGAATAGCGATGGCGATCTCTTCCGCAGCAAGGATGGCGGCAAGAGCTGGGAGATCGTGGCCGATCTTCATGGCAAGTCTCTCCGCGCACTGAGCATTGCCGCGGCCAATCCGAAAATTTTGGTTGTCGGCGCACTGGACGGCATCTACCGCAGCCGCGACGGCGGCGGCGCATGGGAACGAATCTCGCCGGAGGGCCACGCCGAGTTGAAAAACGTGGAGTCCATTGCTATTGATCCTGCGAATGCCGATGTGATCTATGCCGGCACCTGGCACCTGCCGTGGAAGACAGAAGACGGCGGGAAGACCTGGCGCAACATCAAGAAAGGCGTGATTGACGATTCCGACGTTTTTTCCATCGTGATCGATGCGTCGCAGCCTTCCAATTTGTTTATCAGCGCCTGTTCGGGCATTTACCGCAGCGAGTCGGCGGGAGAGTTGTTCCGCAAGATGCAGGGAATTCCCTATTCCGCGCGGCGCACACGCATGCTGCAAATGGACCCCGCGGACCACAACGTGGTTTATGCCGGCACAACCGAGGGCCTGTGGAAGACCACGGACGCGGGCGCAACCTGGAAACACATGACCGGATCGAACATCATTATTAACGATGTGTTGAT
>DATBCN010000476.1:0-2290 GCA_036270475.1 Candidatus Angelobacter sp.
TGCAAACGGCCATCGCGCAGGACGGTGCATTTCCGGTCACGCCATACAATGGTGTCTCCGCCGAAACCGCTGATCCAAACCAGAAAACCGATGACATCCTGGAGCGGCAGCAGCCACCACTGCTTTTGTATGACTGGATCGCGCAGAACGTAACGCGCCGTGGCCACCGCAGCCATGCTGCGCAGCACGAGAGTAAGAAGAAGCACAGGCCATGCAGCGTGATACACCAGGCAAAGCAGCAGCGCCCAGGGCAGGGGGTAGGTGAATATCTGTCCCCAATAACCTGCGGGTCGCGAACGGCGCGTGCTGCGCGCCCAACGCAGCCTATGCCCCAGATTGTGCATCATGGCCTGACTGCCGATGCGATGTTCAATCACATGGGAGGAGAACAACACCCCATGACCGAGTTCCGCGGCGCGCTGGCCAATAACAAAATCTTCCGCTAAAAACTCCTGCAGATAGCCGAAGCCGCCCATATCTTCAAGCACGCCGCGACGGACCGCCACCGTGCATCCCAGCGCGAAGCGCATTCCTTCCAGCATGCGCGCCACAAGAACGCCGCCCAGAAGTTCAGTATTCATCCCAATGGCTTCCAGCCGAGACCAGACACTCTGGCCCGGCACGGCCAGATAAGGGCAGGAGATCAAGCCAATGCGCTGCTCCTGAAATTCCTGCGCCAGATGCGCAAGCAGAGAAGGCTTGACGCGCACGTCACTATCACTCATCACCAGCAGATCATGGCGCGCCTCACGCACCAAGCGGTTCAAACTGAAGGCCTTGGCGTTCGGGATGGGCGATTCGCCGGTAACAATCAGCCGCGCTGCCACTTTCCCGCTGAATTCACGCATGATTTTTTCAGCCACCGGTACCGCGGGATCGTCAAGGCGATGAACGCCCAGCAGCACTTCAAATTCGGGATAGTCCTGCACAAAAAAGCTGCGCAGGTTGTCCTCAAGCCCGTCATCATGGCCGCAGAGCGGCTTAAGCATACTGACTGGAGGCTTGTTTCCGGGTGCAGGCAGGCAGGCCGAGAGGAACCGCCGTGTGGCTACAAGGACCAGCACACAATAGACGAGCGCACCGGTAAGCAGGACTGCCAGGGCCGTAGTAAGGATCACCATAACGCCGGTTTGTTCTCCATTTTGGAGCCGTCCGCAGTCGCGCCGGAAAGGCCGTTGGTAAAAAGAAACTTGCCGCCGCTTTCAGCCACCTGGTGGAGACGGGCGGGACCGACCAGGGCGCTTAGACGTGCAAGGCCACTGCGGTCCGCCACCAGATAACAGCGAATTGTACCCCAGACCCGCACAAATTCAGCATCATCAATAAAAACCTGGGGAGATCCGGGAGCATAAGAACCGTACTCCAGATTGTTCACGCGGCCATTCAGCAGCAGCGCATTTCTGTTGGAATAAAAGAGCACCGAGGAAAATGGATAATACGCGCCATCCACAATCAGGCGGCCATCAGGCTCGTGGTTTAGCGCCTCCGCCAGCGGGCGCGAAGAAAGATATGGATCAAAGACAACCAGGGCCATCCGGCTGGCATGCAGGAACAAAATCATCATCACGGCAAATGCAATAAAAGCCCTGTGGCCTTTGAGCCATGCTCCTGCAGCGCCCACAAGAAATGCAACTCCGGCCAACAGAAGAGGCACTCGCAGATAAGCAAAGGACTGCAGCGTCAAATCACCCAGATGTCCCAATGAAAGGGTGTAAGACTCAGGGTGCTGTTGCAGGGCGCTGGAGATATCGCCCGAGGCGGGGACATTACGCACCGCGAACAGAACCGCCACAATCACCACCGCGGCAACGGCAGAAATTACAGCCAGAGTCCTGGTGCCAAGCGTCAGCAATTTTTTGCGGCGTGTTTTTCCTTCCTGATCTGTTGCTTCAGCCGTAGCCTCGAAATCATTTTCTTGACCATCCATGGCACAGCCCAGCAGGAGCGCCAGCGCCGGATACATGGGCATGGAGTAGTATTCCTGCGTGGTGGAGAAGGTAAAGAAGAGCAGCAGGAACCCCGCCCAGCAGAGCGCCAGCAGGCGCGTGCGTCCGGCCCGGTCCACCGGCTTATAGCTGAGCTTAGCCGTGGCGGGCAGATACGCGCTCCAGGGAAAGAGCCATAAAAGGTTCAGCAGCCAGAATGCCAACCGCGGCACAGTGTTGTAGTCACGCGGATAGCGCAATCCCAGGAACCGCAAAAAATGTTCATTGATGAAATAAAACCAGAAAAATCCGTGATATTCGCCCGGCCCGCTATGCATGCTGAAGTTGAAATACGGCGGCATGCG
>DATBCN010000477.1:0-12132 GCA_036270475.1 Candidatus Angelobacter sp.
CTCATGTATCTTTTCCGGCCTTCATCACACCGCGGATCAGTCCAACAAATCCAGCCACGCAACCAGCCAAAAGGCCGGCCAGCGTGATCCAGGAAGTGCCGAGCCAGCGGTCCATCAGATGGCCAACCACCAATCCGGCAACCACCGCCGCGGGAAGTATGAACCCCAGATTGCTGTAGCGGCCAATCTGCCGCCACATGCTCTGTTTGCTGTCGTTTTCCGGGGACGGCTCAGGCATAAGACAAGTCTAGCAGCGTGGCCATGCGGCAGGCGCCCTGCAACCTTGGCTTATAATCAAATATTGGACTATGCCGCAGACTGCCCTCTATCCCTGGCTCTCTACCGCTGAAACGCGCACTGGCGTTTATAACGGCGTGGAAACCGCGCTCAGCTTTGGCGACACTGCAGCCGAGCTTGCGGCACTGCGGTCCGGTTGCGGCGTTTTTGCGCTAGCCTGGCGCAGCAGGACCAACGTTACAGGCAAGGACCGAGTGCGCTGGCTGCACAACATGGTCACCAACACAGTGCGCGATTTGCCGTTGAATCGCGGCAAATACAACTTTGTGCTCAACGCCCAGGGCCGCATCCTGGGTGACATGTACATCTACAATCGCGGCGAATCCCTGGTGATGGAAACGGACGCCCGCCAGGTGGAAACCCTAATCACTGCCATGAAGCGCTTTATCATCATGGATAAAGTTGAGCTGACCAGCGCGGGTGAAGGGTTGGTCACGCTGGGCGTCTGCGGGCCGAAGGCCGAGCAGGTGCTGGTCTCAGCCGGAATCAACGCAGCAGGCATGGAGCCGCTGGAACTTCGCGACCTGAATATTGACGGTATCGCAATGAGCCTTGTCCGTGGCCCGGAACAAAGGCCGGGATGGTTTGAACTGTGGCTTGAGGCCGAGCTGGCGCAAAGTATTTGGACAAAGCTGACCGGCTCGGGAGCGCAGCCGGTAGGCACGGACGCCCTGGAGATGTGGAGAGTTTTACGCGGCATCCCCAACTACGGCCAGGACATTCGCGAACGTGACTTGGCGCAGGAAACCGGACAGATGCAGGCGCTGACTTTTACCAAGGGCTGTTACATTGGGCAGGAAATCGTGGAGCGTATACGATCGCGCGGCCATGTCCATCGCACTTTTACAGGTTTTGAATTTCTCGGTGCCGTTCCTGTGCTGGACGGAAGTGAACCAGACCGTCGCGCACTGGCCGAGGTAACGAGCGTGGTCCGCATACCCACCGCTACGGGCGAAAAAAACATTGGCCTGGGCTATGTCCGGCGTGAAGGCATGCCTGAAACAGCGGAAATCAGCGTGAACGGCATCATCGCCAGGATCGTGGAATTACCGTTTGAAATTTAACAAACACTGAGGAAATGAATGGCTGAGAAAAAGTCAGAATTTGTAGTAACAGACCGGCGCAGATTTGGCACGGAAGGCGATCCGCGCCCTGATGCTCAGGCAGCGGAAGAGGAAAAAGCAGCAACACCACCGCCTAAAACCGCGCCACCGCCGTCTTCGGTGCAGCAGACGGCGCCGCCGGCAGCGAGCCAGGTTGCGCAACCGCCTTCCGCACCGGCACCACAGGAGACCGAGCAGGACGAAGAACTGTCAGCGCCTCCCACGGCGGAAGAGCAGCACGAGCAGAGTGAAGCATACAAAGCTTCCGGCAAAAAGATTGACGAGATGATTTCCGCCGCGGGCAAGGCCCCGCAGGGCGGCCCCATGGAGATGACGTTTGAGCGCGTGATTGAGTCGTTCTATATGAGCGCGTTGATTCAAATGGGGGCAATCCGGCAAGAGGGCGAGCAGCCCCGCGTGGACATCATCGGGGCGCGGCAGACGATTGACTCCCTCTCAGTCCTGCAGGACAAAACCAAAGGCAATCTCACCGACCGCGAAAAAACGCTGCTGCAGAACGTGCTTTTTGAACTGCGGATGGCCTGGATTGAGATCACCAACGCCGTCGCCACCTCCGCCACCAGGCCGGGAGCAGTACCGCCGGGAGCCGTGCCGCCACTCGACAAGAAATGAAAGCGACACTTACGGTGCTGGGCAGCGGCACATCCATGGGCGTTCCCACCATTGGATGCAACTGCCGCGTGTGTACCTCAGATGATCCGCATGATCGTCGGCTGCGGCCGTCAGTCCTGGTGGAATACGACGGCCACACCGTGCTGATTGACACCACGCCGGATTTCCGCGAGCAGGCGATACGGGCAAAGATCACGCGACTGGACGCGGTCCTTTATACGCACGCGCACGCTGACCACATCCTGGGACTGGATGACGTGCGCCCGCTCAGCTTCAAACGAGAAGGCAAGATACCGCTATACGCGCATGAAAGCGCTGCCAGCAGCCTGGAAAGTATTTTTCGCTACATCTTTAAGTCCGATTACAAATTTGGCGGGATCGCGCGCGTGGAGATGAACCGCTTTGACGGTCCAGTGGAACTTTTTGGCGCAAGCTTTGCACCGGTGAGGATCATACACGGCGAGGCGGAGATCCACGGCTTCCGCTTTGGCTCGGCCGCATATCTCACTGACTTCAGCGAAGTCCCGGCAGAATCCAAAGAGCAACTGCGCGGCCTGGATATTCTTTTTCTTGACGCGCTGCGTCATCGCCCGCATCCCACGCACTCCACGGTGGCGAACTCACTCAGCCTGGTGGAGGAGCTTAAGCCACGGCGCGCATTCTTTACGCACATCTCACACGACCTGCCGCACCAGGAAACGAACCAGGCACTGCCGGAACACGTGCGCCTGGCGCACGACGGCCTGAAGCTGGAGTTTGACATCGCATGAAGATATTCCGCTCACTGGAGGAAATACCCGCGGATTTTGGGCCCACCATTGTCAGCGTGGGGAACTTTGACGGAATCCACCGCGGGCACCAGCATGTTTTGCGGGAGATGATACGGCGCGCCAGAGAGAACCATGCCAGCGCCGTGGTAGTGACGTTTGAGCCTCATCCCTTTCGTATCCTTCGTCCGGACGTTACGCCAAGGCTGATCACGCCGCTGGCGAAGAAGGAAGCCTTGCTGGCAGAAACCGGGTTGGATGCGCTGCTGGAAATTCCTTTTACTCGCGATTTCTCCATGACCACGGCGGAAGAATTTGCCCGCGATATTCTGGCAGGCAGGCTGCACGCAAAGGAAGTGCATGAGGGAGACAACTTCCATTTTGGGCACAATGCCCAGGGCACAACGGCCAGCCTGAAAGAACTGGGCGGGCAATTTGGCTTTGAAGTGCGCGTCTATCCGGTGATGACGGTGCGCGGGGTTGCGGTTTCCAGCAGCCAGGTGCGCGCACTACTGAATGCGGGCAAGGTTGGCATGGCGGGTCGGCTTTTAGGACGGCCTTTCAGCATTACCGGCGCTCCAGGGCGCGGACGCGGTTACGGCCACAAATACACCGTGCCGACGATCAATCTTAGCCGCTATGACGATCTGGTCCCGGGAAATGGCGTTTATCTAACGTGCACTCGCGTCGATAACGAAATTTTCAATTCGGTCACGAACGTCGGGCTGCGGCCCACGTTTGGCGACGAGTCATTCGCCATCGAGACCCACCTACTCGACTTCCATCCGCTGGATGTAACAGCGCAAACCGAAGTGGAGATTTCATTCCTGAAATGGCGGCGTCCGGAGATCAAATTTCCGTCGATAGAGGGGTTGAAGGCGCAGATCGGCGAAGATGTAAAAAGAGCGCAGAGGTATTTTGCTTTGGTCGAGAAGGGGCAGTTCACCGCGGAGGCGCGGAGACGCGGAGGAGTTTAAGGGAAAACCTACCCCGGAGACACGGAGAAAAACCTTTTGTGGTTCGCCAACACCGACTTTCGAGAAGGTTGAAGCCGCACCGCTTGCGCAAGGTTTAATTGTTGAATTCCGGGCCCTCACCGCAAGCGTTATTTGCAATACCATCGTTCTTGCGTCAATGCATCAGAATAAGGAATTGTTCTCCGTGCCTCCGTGTCCGTGGTGAATTTGATAGAATGCGTCGCCAATGGCTTCCACCACGCTCCCCACGATCTCTCAAGTAACGTCGGCACAGAAGCGCACGCTGATTGCCGCGGCGCTGGGCTGGGGCCTGGATGGATTTGACGTTTTGCTGTACAGCAACGTGCAGATCCATGTGATGACGGCGCTGGGCATACATTCCAAAGCCATTGCCGGATTGCCTAATGCATTCATGCTCTTGGCTTCAGGCATTGGCGGGGTGTTGTTCGGCTTTATCGCTGACCGCATTGGCCGCACCAAAGCGCTGATGTTGAGCATCCTCACCTATTCGCTGTGCTCTCTGGGCTCCGGCTTTTCCACTTCCATCGTTATGCTTATTTTCTTCCGCTTTGTGCTTGGGCTGGGCATGGGCGGCGAGTGGAACACCGGCGCGACGCTGGTGGCGGAAACATGGCCCACCAACCTGCGCGCACGGGCCATTGCGATTGTGCAGAGCGCATGGGCCTGGGGACTGGCCGCCGCCGCTCTTACCGCCTGGATTGTTTTGGACCGCTTGCATCTGAACTGGCGTGCGGTATTTTTTGTGGGCGTGTTGCCCGCGCTGGTCACTTTGTGGATCAGAAAGAGCGTTCCTGAATCTGAGATGTGGCGGCAGCATCGCGATCAGGCAACCACCAAAGCACCATTCTCTGAGATCTTTTCTCCCGCGCTGCGCAAACAGACCATCTTTCTTCTGCTGCTGAATGTTTTTGGACTGTTTGCCTGGTGGGGCCTGTTTAGCTGGATGCCGCCTTACCTGACTTTGCCCGTGGAAAGAGGCGGACGCGGCCTGGGAATGATGAATACAACAGGGCTGCTGGTCACGTTGAATTTGGCGGGCATGTTTCCCGGTTATCTTTGTTACGGATGGGTTGCGGACAAACTGGGGCGCAAACGGTCTTTGATTCTTTACACACTGTGCGCCGCAGGGTTGATTCCGCTCTATGCCGCCGCGCGCACCCAGTGGATTATTCTGGTACTGGGTGCGATGGTCGGCTTCTTTGGCACAGGCTTTTTTGCGGGATCAGGGATCATCGGGAGTGAGATTTTCCCCACGCGCGTTCGCGCCCGCGCGCTGGGCTTTACTTACAACGGGGCTCGCGCATTGAGCTGTGTGGCGCCTTATACGATTGGCTGGATCGGCGACAAAAAGGGCCTGAGCGCTGCGTTTTTGCTATGCGCGATTGCGTTTGTTCTTACAGCATTGATGGCCACACAGTTACCGGAGACGCGGGGGAAGCAGTTGGAATGAGCTTTTCCTTGTCCCGAGAGAAGCTTTTTCCGAAGCCCCGAACGACCCGAGGGTCCCTATTCCCACAAAGGATTTCAGTTATTACCCGATTAAAGCCCGTATCGTTTGCTCAAGTCCTTTTTTCTCTATTGATGTCCCCCAGACACTTTCGAGTCGATAGGGTTCCCTCGCTGCGCTCGGGATCAGGAAGAAATCATCGGCACCTTCACGCCCTTTTTCTCCGCAAACCGCATCGCTTCTTCGTATCCCGCGTCCACGTGCCGCGCCACGCCAATGCCCGGATCGTTCGTCAGCACACGCTCAATGCGTTTGGCCATCGCATCCGTGCCGTCGGCGACGGTGACCTGCCCGGCGTGCAGTGAGTAACCAATGCCCACGCCTCCGCCGTTGTGGATCGAGACCCAGCTTGCGCCGCTGGCCGTGTTGAGCATGGCATTGAGCAGAGGCCAGTCGGCCACCGCGTCACTACCATCTTTCATGCTCTCGGTCTCGCGATACGGCGATGCCACCGAGCCGCAGTCGAGATGATCGCGGCCAATCACAATGGGTGCTTTTAACTTTCCTTTTTTGACCAGATCATTCATGGCCATGCCGAACTCTGCCCGCTCGCCGTAGCCGAGCCAGCAAATGCGCGCAGGCAATCCCTGGAACTTGATGCGCTTGCGCGCCAGTTCAATCCACCGGCTCAGAATGCGGTTTTTGGGGAACATCTCCAGAACCAGATCGTCGGTCACGGCTATGTCAGTGGGGTCGCCGGAGAGCGCTACCCAGCGGAACGGGCCGCGGCCTTCGCAAAACAGCGGACGAATATACGCCGGCACAAACCCGGGAAAATCATAGGCGTTTTTTACGCCCTGCTGGAAGGCAAAGGTCCGGATGTTGTTGCCATAATCGAAGGTGACGCTGCCCATCTTCTGCAGACGCAGCATGCCTTCAACGTGCCGCGCCATCGCGTTCATTGACTTTTCCAGATACGCCTTGGGATCGCTCTGACGCAGCTCTAACGCCTGCTCCAATGACATGCCGTTAGGAACGTAGCCATTCAGCGGATCATGCGCCGATGTTTGGTCGGTAAGAATATCCGGCAGCACGCCGCGCTCGGCCAGTTCAGGAACTACGTCCGCACAGTTACCAACCAGCCCAACGGAGATCGCCTCTTTTTTGCGCACGGCATTCTTCAATATCCGCAACGCTTCATCCAGATTGTTGACCATGAAGTCGCAATAGCCGGTCTTGAGGCGCTTCTTGATGCGCTCCGCGTCCACATCAATCCCCAGGAAACACGCGCCAGTCATGGTGGCCGCCAATGGCTGCGCGCCGCCCATTCCTCCCATTCCGCCGCTTACTACCAGCTTGCCCTCAAGTTCGCCGCCAAAATGTTTTTCCGCGGCCGCGGCAAAGGTCTCAAATGTCCCCTGGATAATTCCCTGCGAGCCGATATAGATCCACGAGCCTGCTGTCATTTGCCCGTACATCATGAGTCCGGCGCGCTCCAGCTCATTGAACTTCTCCCAGTTCGACCAATGGCCCACAAGGTTGGAATTGGCGATCAGCACGCGCGGCGCGTAGTCATGCGTTTTGAAGATTCCCACGGGCTTGCCCGACTGCACCAGCAGCGTCTCATCGTTATCCAGCGATTTCAATGACGCCAGGATCGCCTCCAGGCATTGCTGATTGCGCGCTGCCTTGCCGGTGCCGCCATAGACCACAAGGTCGCGCGGACGCTCACCCACCTCATCGTCAAGGTTGTTCATGAGCATGCGCATGGCGGCTTCCTGCGGCCATGCCTTGCACGTGAGGTCGGTTCCATGGGGAGCTTTGAGCGGAGGAAGGTGCGTAGCTTGAATATCAGTATCGACAGGCATAAGCAAAATGGTAGCAGGATTTGTGCCGCGTTGGCGCGAAGAAGTAGTTTGGTAGTAGATTTCAAATTTTAAATTTCAAAATTTAAAATCTTGTCTTACCAACTACTGTACGCCGTTCCTTCAGAACTAATCAGGCTTGATCCGCTTTTTACGTCGGTGATGCCGGGCGCGGTCTGATCAATGCTGGTAAGCACGTCTTCCTGCACCGTCTGCCATGTATCTGCCTTGTTGGTGAACGGGTCTTTGGGTATAGCGTGGAGATAGCCAGCGGTTACAAGGTCATTCAGGTCCTGCGGCGCCTTGCTCTTATCCTGCGTGAATTGGTCTATGGCGTCACGCATGCTTCTCAGGTCCTGCTTAAGCACCGCTTCATTTGCATGCAGGATGTGGATTTTGTAAACCGGCACCATCACGCCCAGCAAAATGGAGATTATGGCGCACACAATGATCATCTCAATCAGCGTGAAGCCGAGCTGTTGCCTCTTGCTTTTGGCCAAAGCGATCTTAGATGGACCGATCATAAGCTTTACCAATCCTTAGCGTTACCAATCCTTGTATTTCTGGCCGTTCAGGGCCGTGCCGGTGGATTTTGTATACACATCAAACACGTTTTGCCCGCCCCATGAGTCTGACTGCGGATCATCCTGCATGGAGCGAAGCCCCCAGTCAGTGTTTCCGGTCATGGGGTCCACTGGAATTTTGCGGAGAAAACGCAGCTTCTTGCCGCCAGCGACTTCAACGCCTTTGACCAGCGTGTCCATGTCCGGCGGATAGCCTTCAGAACCCAGCTTTTGCTGAAAAGCGTTTCTGTCCGCCGCGTCCTTATAGCGATCAATAGCGGTCCGCATCTCCCACAGCGCGCGATGCAACTCCACTTCCCGCTGACGCCGCACGCTGACTTTCGCAATCGGAACTGCCGCCCCCATCAGGATCAAAAGGATCGTGATTACCACGATCATTTCCAGCAGGGTCACGCCGCGCTCCTTTTCTGATGCGCGGTTCGCCAGATCGATTTGTCTCAACTTCACCCGAATCATCACAATTCTAGTTTACGGTAACAGCCGCCTGTGAGCCCAACACGTCCAGGGGCTGGTTCTGGCTGTTGCGAGCGCCCGGAGTAGCAATGGAAACGGCGCCCGTCCCCTTGGATTTTGCCGAGAATACCAGATTAAAAACCGTACCGTCACCGGAGACGCCTTGCGCTCCCGGCGGCCGCTGCGCGGTGATTTGCAATTTGCCCGTTGAAGGATCGTCACGATGGACGAGAACAACGTTTTGCCCGTCCTTGGCCAGGAAGTCGCCGTTGGTCACGTTGACGAACTGGAGAATCGCGGGATCATAGCTGATGAGTATCGGCACTGAGGCAACGTCTTGCCCATGCGAGAGCTGGACCGTCATCGAGAGCATGCTTCCCTGCTGCTGGGTCAGCGTGCCCGGCTCAATCCTTAGGCCAACCTGTCCTGGCTTGAGCGTTTGCTGGACCGCTGGTGTACCGGCGGGCGCAGCCGTGGTTGGTTGCGGCGTCTGCTGGGGCGCTGGCTGCTGTGCGGGCGACTGCGGCTGGCGGACTGGCGTTGCCGGAGCTGCTGTGGGCGGCTGCTGCGCTGCATTCGCTGGCGGAGTGGCTGCGGTGGGCGGCGTTGGCTTGCCGGCCATGCGCAAATCGATGCCGCTGCCGGTGCCTACGTCAAAGGTGCGGCGGTTCAAGTCATTGAGCTCCTGGCTGCGCACAATATGCGGCACCAGCAGGAAAACAAGCTCGTTGGTTGTATGTTGTTTCTGCGTAGACGTGAAGAGATATTTCAGCAGAGGAATCTGACCCAGAAACGGTGTGCCGCCGGTGGTGATGCTGTCCTGTTGTTCCAGAATTCCGCCCAGCAGATTGGTTTCGCCATCCAGCAGGCGGATGGTGTGCTCCACTTTGCGCGTGCTGATAATGGGCTGGGTAATTCCGCCAATCGTCTGCGAGCCGTTCAGGTTGGAGATTTCCATGGAAATCTTCAGCGTGACCTGGCCATCCGGGTGTACGCGCGGCGTGAGCTCCATCTTTACGCCAACGTCGGTATAGGTGAACTGCGTATTCACACCCACCGAGCCTACTGCCGTGCCCACGCCCAGCGGCGTACCGAACGAACCGGTGGCAATCGGGATTTTGTCCGCGACGGTGAGCGTGGCTTTCTCATTGTCCGTGGCGCGGATCTTGGGGTTCTGCATGATCTTGGTATCAGCGTCAGAGAACAGAGCGACCGCTTTTACCGAATCAATGGTGACCGCGTAATTGGTGGAATTGAGATGCTGCAGGTTGTTAAAATTGAGGGTCGATGTTGAAGAGCCACCGCCACTGCCACCTCCCGTGGTTGGAGTGGTGCCCTCCAAGGTCACGCTACCGTTCTGTGGCGGAGTAATTCCCAGGTTGCGCAGCTTGTCACGCCGCACCTGCGCCACCCACACGTCCACAACTACTTCCGGCTTTGACTTATCGATATCGTCAATCATCTTGGAAGCCAGGGCCAACTGGTCCGGCGTGCCCTTTATGACGATGGCGCTCTGCGATGGGATCTGCTGAATACGCTGGACCTCAAGCACCGTGCGGATCGCGTTGACAATGTCCTGCAGATCGGTGGGGCCGGAGACGTTTCCCAGATAAAAAGTTTTTACCACGTTCTGTTCCAGTTCGCGGCGCTTGGCCTGCGTGTCCTGGGCGACAAAAATCGTGTTCGGCGTTACCGGACGCCAGAAGGTGCGGGATTCCAGAGCGACGATATCGAGCGCTTCCTGCAAACTTACTTTTTGCAGTTTGATGGTGAGGCGGCGGGAGGTGTAGTCAGGATCAAAGAGGACGTTGATGCCAGCAAGCTTGCCGATGGTCTCATAGGCGACTTTGGAATCTTCCGTCATTTCCAGCGCGCTGATGGGCGAATCAGGAAACTGGGCCAGCGCCACGGGAGAGCTTGCGCCTTCCAGGCGCTTGCGCAGCGGATCATCGTCGTCACGCTTTGCGGGCGGGCTGCTGGAGCTTTGCCCGCCAGGGCCGGCCTGCGCTTTCTGCATCATCAGCTGGGTACGCCGGATTTCCTGCGCCGCCAGATCATTGCTGGGGTCCACCTCAATCGCCTGTTGGAACACGGCGAGCGCGCCGGCCAGGTCACCCTGGTCGCGCAGCTTCTGTCCGCGTTTGATCTTGCTGGCGGCAGAGAGCATGCGCATGCGCTCAAAGGGCACGCGATATTTCAGGTCTTCGGGCTTTTGCTGGTAAGCGGCTTTGTAAAAGTCAAACGCGGCTTCATAATCCTGCCGCGCCTCCGCCTTCACTCCTTTTTGGAACAGAGTTTTGGCGGAATCAGCGGCGGACAAAAATGCCGCAAAAAGAAACAATACCGTGAGGGTTGCTGTAACCTTCCTCATACGCTCCTGCTCACTTCTAGGCTTTACCTAAGTCCTTCATTTTCAGGGAAATGGTGGGAAACAATTACCTGTTATCCTGCCCGGAATTAGGCTTTTCGGAAGCCAGATTATACACCCATTCCAGTGCAATACATAGAACGACTTTCGTGACTAAATTTGCGCTGTGGTAGCATAAAAAGTTTGCCGTCTGCTGCAAAAACTGCTATGGCCCGCCAGACTACTCACCAAATCGAGCCGAACAAGCCCAGGAACGTCAAACGCGATCCTGTGGCTTCAGGAGAACGCGACGCCACCTACAATCGTGCGGCCAGCCACAACTATTTTCTTGAAGACAAGCTGGAAACAGGAATCGTGCTGACCGGGTCAGAGGTCAAAAGCGTCCGCGCGGGCCGCGCCAATTTGAAAGACGGTTATGCGTTGCTCAAGGATGGCGAGCTTTGGCTGCTGAATGCCCACATCGGCGCGTATGAGAATGCAGGTTATGCGGGGCACTCGCCCGTCCGCACGCGCAAGCTGCTGGTACACGCCGCCGAACTGCGGAAACTGCAGGGCAAAACACAGCAGAAAGGTTACACACTGGTCCCAACGCGGATGTATTTCAAAAACGGTAAGATCAAATGTGAGATCGCCCTGGCCAAAGGCAAACAAAGCTGGGACAAACGTGAAACGGAACGCCGGCGCACGGCGGACAAGGAAGCGCGCGAGGCTGTTGCCCGGTCGCGTAAACAATAAATTTTCGTAACAATTAGCCAACGCTATTTTCGATCCAATAGGAGCCTGAGAGAAAGCCATTATGGATACACGCCTGATTGCCGCCAACCCTGCTGACGTTGAAACTGATTGCCTGGTCGCCTTTGCCCTGGACCACGGCACTAAAGAAAAAAGCGATCCCCGGCTCACGGTGAAAGATGCTGCGCTGGAAAAAGCCGTGGCTGATCTGATCAGCGGCGGTGAAGTCACCGGCAAAGCTTATGAGACAGTGTTGCTGCATCGTCCGCAGGGATTGAAGGCGAAAAGATTGCTGATTGTGGGCGCAGGCAAAGGCAAGACCTTCAGCCACGCCGAGGCGCGCCGGGCTGCAGGAAGCGCGTTGCGTTTCCTGAAGCCGAAGATGATCAAGAGCTGCGCCATCGTGCTGCCGGATCTGGCGACGGGCGCGGAGGACGCCGTGCGTTCGATGATTGAAGGCGCGCTGGTGGCGGACCTTGATCCTGACACCTACCGCAGCGATCGCAAAGATTACAGCATGAAAGAGATTACCGTGGTCGCGCCAGCAGGAGCCGACCAGGGCAAGCTGCAGCAGGCGTTGACGCAGGGACGCATCATCGGCGAGTCGCAGAACTTTACCCGCGAACTGGTGAACGAGCCCAGCAACAAACTCACGCCCACCATGCTGGGTGATCGCGCCAAAAAGATGTGTGACAGCGTAGGGCTGAAATGCGAACTGATGGGCCCGGACAAAATCCGGGAGATGAAGATGGGCGCGTTCTGGAGCGTGTCACAGGGTTCGGAAGAAGAGCCTCGGCTGATTGTGATGCGTTATGAGCCGCAAGGCGCACCGCCAAAACCTGTCCTTGGGCTGGTGGGAAAAGGCATTACGTTTGATACCGGCGG
>DATBCN010000478.1:0-2012 GCA_036270475.1 Candidatus Angelobacter sp.
CTTTGTTTTAATCAGTCTCATCCGTGTTAATCAGTGGTGAGATGTTTGGCTTTCCCGATCCCCCATTCAATTGGCTCACGCCCTGGCCACAAACTCCCGCGTCTCCGTGGATACCTTGACCTTCTCACCCTCTTTAATAAAAAGAGGCACGCGGATTTCCAGACCGGTTTCCAGCGTGGCGGGTTTGGTTACGTTGCCGCCGGAGGAATCGCCGCGCACGCCTGGTTCCGTTTGGGCGATGGTCAGCTCCACATGCGGAGGCAGTTGCAAACCAATGGGATTGCCATTGTACTTATGCACCTGGATAATCAGCCCTTCGCCAAGAAAATCCTGCGCGTCGCCAATCATCTCCTGCCGCAAGGTGAGGGTCTCAAAGCTCTCCTGGTCCATAAAGTAATAGCCGTCGGCGTCACTATATAAATAAGACGCCGGGACCATTTCCAGGTCAGGTTCCTTGAACTTGTCGCTGGCTTTGAACGTTTTGTCAAAGACGGCGCGGGTGAGCATGTTGCGCATCTTCAGGCGGACCAGCGTTTGGCCGCCGCGCGCGGTGGGCGTATTCACTTCCACATCAAGACAGTGGAAGGGCGTGCCCTCTAGTTCAAAAAACATTTTGCGCTTGATGTCTATGGCGTCAATCAGTGCGGCCATGGGCTCCTTCGCGACGTGATGAATGGTGGTTCTTCGACCAAAGGCCGGGCGCCGGCTTTGTTACTTGCTGCCAGGCGTACGCTTAATCACAGGACGATCATCCTGGTTCTTATCATTTTGGTCAGGATTCTTGTCACCGGCGGTGCGGCGCAAATCGGGTTTCTTTGTGTCCAGGTCATCTTTTTTCAGCTTGTGTTTCATGATCAGGGCCAGCCGCTTCTTGGCCTGCTGGAACTCCGAGGTGTCCATAACGTACTGCTCGCGCGGCGGAAGGATGGTGCCGATCTCACGCTGCGATTGCGCAATCCGGTCCGGCGTCTGCGGATGGTCTCCGTAAAGTTTCCTTGCAAATCCCGGACGTCGCTTGTCCAGTGCCTCCAACTTTTCAAAAAAGTTGATCATGCCATTCGGATCGTAGCCGGCCTTGTAGGAGTACTGCACACCCAGATAATCCGCCTGGGCCTCAAAGTTGCGGCCAAACTTGCTGAAAACCGCCGGTATCCCGAAGTTTGCCGCCTGGTTGACTCCAATTCCCGCGATGCCTCCGGTCATGATAATCACGGGGATCATCGCCAACTGGGCCAGGGTCCCGCGCGTTGCGCCGCGCGCCGCATGGCAGGCGGCCACGTGTCCAATCTCATGCGCCATCACGCCCGCCAGCTCTGATTCATCGTCAGCAAGCAGAATGGTGCCGGAGTTTACAAACATGTAGCCGCCGGGTAGCGCAAAAGCGTTGGGCTCTTCCACGTCCAGCACCTTAATGGTGAATGGCAGGCGCGTATCGGAATTGCGCGAAAGGTTTTGCCCCACGCGGTTCACATATTCATTCACCACGGGATCGGTAATCAAATGCGACGATTGTTCCACCTGCTGGGCAAATTGCTGACCCATCTTTACCTGCGAATCCAGCGTGTACCAGTTTCCCAGGCCGCGATTGCAGCCCACGTTGCGGGTGCCAATCGCATTCAGGTCATTGATTCCCGTGCCATGGTAAAACTTGTCATCGTCTCCGCTGGCCTTGCCCTGGCTTTTCTGCGGTTGTTCTTCGTCCTTCTGCGATTGCCCTTGGTCCTTTTGCTGTGGCTCCTGGCCTTTCTGCTGTTGCGGGTTCGCAAAGGCCATGGTCGAGGACATAAGGACGGACAGCAGGAGCGAGCCAACCAGGAGAAACATTCTGCGGAACACCATGACCCTCCTTCAATAATTCCCCGTTCATCGCCAAACTTCGGATGAAGATAATTATACCTTTAGGACAGCATTGAATGCCTGGCGTCAAGATCGTTTAAAAATGTGGCTTTTGGCCCTCCTTCCGATCAGTGTTATCAGTGCAGATCAGTGGGTTACGTTGTTTTTGCCTTTGC
>DATBCN010000479.1:0-8918 GCA_036270475.1 Candidatus Angelobacter sp.
AAAATCTTTAGGCGAATAAATCAGAAAACTGACCGTTTTAGTCACCAAGCCTAACCTATTGATTACTAAAGTCCCCGCCTCTCAATACCCCAATGCGTATTGGAACCATGAAATTGAGGTGAATTACCGGGTATGAAATACGGCAGCTCTGGTTTAAAATTTGCCATCTAATGCCGATATTGTGAGTAGGCGGATATTTGTACCCGTTTGGAATTTTAACCCCGATTGGAAATATGACCCGATGGGCGCTAAGAGAACTTTAATCACTTCGTCGATTTTCCTGCTGGCGGTTGCCGCCACGCTGCCGACTTTTGCCGCAACTCGCTACACCACTCGGCACCACCGCGCACACGTGCGCCGCGTGGCGTGGAACCCCGTCCTGAAAGGCTCCATGGATTCCATGGTCCGCCAGAACGAAGAAATTGATCGCCTGCAGCTTCCACGTATTGCGGACAATGAGCAGTTGCTGGAACTGGAACGCACGCAGGAGCTGGTCCCGATCCAGGAAACCCGTGCGTTGCGCGTGAACCCGGGTATCCAGACGGACAAGCGTTATTGCCGTCCCTGGTGCAATCAGTTTCTCCAGGACATCAGTGAAGCGTATTACAAAGAGTTCCGCACGCCGCTGCAGGTAAATTCCGCGGTGCGCACCATGGAGCAGCAGCAAAAGCTGCGCCGGCATAATCGCAACGCGGCGCCGGAAGTGGGTGAACATGCTTCCTCCCACCTGGCCGGGATCACCGTTGACCTTGCCAAGCGCGGGCTGACGCGCGCTCAACACACATGGATTGAAGAATACCTCAAGAACCTGCGCGACCAGGGACTGGTGGAAGCCGCGGAAGAGCGCCGTCAGGCGTGCTTCCACGTGATGGTTTCAGACCGCTATACGGAATGGCGCGAGGCGAACCAACTGGCTGATAAAATTGCCAGAGAATGAACCCACATCGTTTGCTTCCATGCTTGCTTCTGCTGTCAGGTCTGGCGCTCGCACAACATACTCAAAATAAGAAATCCGCCAAGGCCACGCCTGTAACGCGGCCTAAAGCGGATTCTGCCCTGGCTATCCACCAGTCAGCGCTGATCGTAGATACACACGCGGACAGCCCGCAGCGCTTCCTGGACGAAAATTTTGATCTTGGCCAGAACATACCCGTCACCGAGGGGCATATTGATCTGGCAAAGATCAAACAGGGCAATCTGGGCGCGGAGTTCTTCTCCATATGGGTTGAGCCGGAATTCAAAGGCCATTATTCCCGGCGCGCCATGGACCTGATTGACAGCGTTTACCAGCAGGCCGCCCGGCATCCAGACAAGATCGCCATGGCGTTTACCGCGGACGATATTCTCCACGCGCGTGAGCAGCACAAGTTTGCCGCGCTGATGGGAATTGAGGGCGGACATGCCATTGAAAATGATATCCGCCTGCTGCGCGATTTCTACCGCGTGGGCGTGCGCTATATGACCTTGACCTGGTCCAACACCAACGAGTGGGCTGACTCCTCCGGCGATATTCAGGACCCCAACGTAAAGCACCACAATGGCATGACAGATTTTGGCAAGGACGTAGTCCGCGAGATGAACCGCCTGGGGATGATCGTGGATATCTCCCATGTTTCCGATGCCACGTTTTACCAGGCGCTTCTGATTAGTCAGGCCCCGGTAATTGCGTCGCATTCGTCCTCCCGTGAGCTGACCAACCAGCCACGCAACATGACTGACGATATGCTGCGCGCCATGACCAACAACGGCGGCGTAGTCATGGTGAACTTTTATTCTGCGTTTATCGATGAGAATTACCGCAAGGCGTCTTCTGATCCGGAAAAACTGAAACAGCGCGACGCCGAAGTGGAAGTCTTCAAGAAAGCGCACGCCCATCCCGATGGCAGCCCGGTTACGTATGACGAATACGCCCCGATTGAGAAAAAGTGGGCAGCACAGTTCCCGCGTCCGCCGCTCAAGTCGCTGATCGACCATATTGATCACATCGCCAAAATCGCAGGCATTGACCACGTAGGTCTGGGATCTGATTTCGATGGCGTGACGTCCCTGCCCGAAGGCATTGACTCCGCCGCCGATTTGCCCAAGATCACTCAGACGCTGCTGCAACGGGGCTACACCCGCGACCAGATCCACAAAATCCTGGGCGGCAATTTTTTGCGTGTGATGCATGAAGTGGAAGCTACGGCAAAACGTCTGCAGTCCGAACGCAAGGCATCGGATGCCCTGAGCATTGAAGACATTGAACTAATGGTGGGCAACCGGGTGAGCCCAGAACAGTTGATCGGTCGCATCAACGAGCACGGCGTGAGCTTTGATTTTACTCCGGACCAGCGGGCGCGCCTCAAAGCCGAAAAGGCTGAAGATTCAGTACTGGATGCGATTGCAAAGGCAAGAAGAAAGTAAGGCTTAATTCACTTGCAGAAACGCAAGCAGTTGCTCTTTGTTTATCGATGGAAAGCCTTCTAAAAATGCCTCGATAGATTCACCCGCCTTAATGTATTCAATAAAGGTCTGCACCGGAACACGGGTGCCCGCAAACACAGGCGTACCACCAAGTATTTCCGGGAGAAGCGGTAATAGTTCGGGCGACCATAAGACTATCGTATGAAAAAATGAACCGGTTACAACTCTTGAGCCATAACCGGTTTCGTTTATTGGTGGGTCGGCTTTCTACTTTGCGCCCGCCCTCCTGATGTAAATATTCCCATTGAAATTCTTGAACTGCATTTCCGGGCCGCCGCCGTTAATGGTGCCGCGCACATTTTTATCGATCTTTACGCGATACTTGCCGCTTTTGCCGCGATCATCTTCCACGGTCTGCTGTGGCGCGCTTGGCTGGATCTTAACGTCAAAGTCGCTATAGACCTCGCCGTTATCAGTGCGCAGGCTCACGTTGGCTTTGAGATCGGCGGGAAAAGTAACGTCGATATCGCCATTCAACGAACTGAACGCCATGGGCTTCTGCGGATCAATTCGATTAAAAGTCACCAGCACATGGCCATTCAGCGCATGCGCTACCACGCTGCCGCCGATGTTTTTCAGATCGACCTCGCCATTTACGTCGTTTATATCCAGCTCGCCGTCCACGCCGATCACATAAATATTGCCGTCATTCACCGTGTGCAGTGAAAGCGAAGCATGTATCGGCACCGTGATGGTGAGATCGATGGTGCGCTGGTATGAATCCGTGCTGACGCGGACCTGGTTGTTTTCCGCTTCAATGTTGAGTCCGGTTGAAGTCATGGGGATGCGCTTCATACCTTCGCCTTTGCCTCCGCGGCCAGGCTCTTCGCCGCCGCGCGCTTTGGCTTCAACGGTGACTTCCTTTACGTCAGCGCCTTTCACGGTGATGCTTCCGCTGACCAGGTGCGCGCGAACGCTCACCGGCCGTGAAGGGTCACTCAATGGAACGGTGACCTTGTTGTCTGACTCGGCGCACAGGGGCTGCGCCAGTGCGGCCAGTACCAGCGCCGCGAAAAGAATGTATTTATAAGGCTTAAAGTAATAGTTCATATATTTAGTCTTCCTCTTTTTGGTCTTCCGGGTTACTCGTGGCGTTCCAGAACGCGGATGTCTCCATTTAAATTTTCAGCCTTGATCTCCGGGCCGCCGGAGCCGATGCGTCCACCGGTATAGCGGTCGGAACGAAACACAAACTTGGCGCCACGCATCTCGCCACTTGCTGGCTTTGCCGGCAGCGACGTCATTTCAAAGTCGCTATATACCGCGCCATTCATAGTTTTAAAGCGGAAGTCGCCGGAGAGACCGCGAACAAAATGGAGTTCCACATTGCCGTTGATAGTGCCGAAATCAGACGCTTCGCGCGGGTTCTCACGGAAGGTAACTTTCACCCCGCCATTCACGGTCTTGGCGATGCCAGAACCGGCAACGTTCTGCATCTCGATCCCGCCATTCACGTTGTGGACCGAGAAATTTCCCGTGACATCCTGCACATGGACATGGCCAGAGTTCACCGTCTTCAATTTGACTTCAATATTTCGCGGCACTTGTAGTTGAAAATCCATCTTTACCCGATAACCACGGTCGCCGTGACGATCGCCGCAATTATCATGGCCGTCATTGCAGTTGCAGCGAAATGGGCCGTTCACGTAAAGCTTTAAGAAATCCGGCTGATCGGTTATGTCCAGTGTGACTTCTTTTTTTGCGGCTTCCATCCTGTCCTTGGACTCCGCTGAGATGGTCTTATTCACCACCAATTGAACTTGATCGCCTTGGCCGCCAGCCACCTCGATGGAGCCGAAAATATTGTCAACTTCAAGGATTTTGTGGGTGGCGGTCAGGTTGAAAGTCTTGTGGATGGTTTCTTTCTCTTCCAGCCGCAGGCTTGAATCTGAATCGTCATCGTCGCCGACCGCGCGTAGAGGCGAGCTGACTTGCGGCAACAGCAACATCGCGAGCGTACACATCAGGAAAGCTCTAAGAAACTTGCGTCTAAACATGGCTAATCTCCAGTGACTCGATTTTTCAGGTCCGGCACTCATTCTTCTCTTCACGCTTTGCAGGTCAGTTCAACTGCTGGATTCCCCAGTCCACGCGTTTCTTCACCGTGGGGTCGAGCTTGGGGTCCTGCTGAAACTTTTTGAATTGCGTAACAGCGCCACGGTCATGCAGGTCCACCAGCAGATCAATCAACGCAACCTGCACCAACGGCGACTGCCGCGTTTGCAGAGCTTCCACCAATCCGCTTCGGACTTCAGGCTGTCCGGCATTGCGGCCGAGCGCGTCAAGCGCAGCCAGGCGCACATCAACATTGTTGTCAAACTGCAAGGTGTGGAACAGCGCATCCATCACTTTGGCATCCGGCGCGGGCAGGCGGGTGCTCCAACTCACGCCTTCCAGCCGTTGGCTGGCCGATTGCTGCTGCAACATGGAGAGCGCAACCGTCTGCCGGGTAACCGCGAGTTCGCCTTGCAGGGCCTCAAGTTGCTTCTGTACCTCGGGTCCCGCTCCACGGTCAGAATGCCGGCCTATCAGATATCCACAAGCCAGAAAGAGACACGCCCAAACAATGCCTGCTGCAGGCAACTGTCTCCAATTACCCAGGCCCCAGAGCATCGGTGCGGGAGTCTTGGTCTTCTCTGCAGCCAGACTGTTTTTCTCCCATCGGCCTTCCTGGTAACTTTCAAGCATTGCTTTAAATCTTGATTCCAGCGCCGGACTGGGCTGCTCTTCCGGCAACAAGGCCAGGTTCTTCCATAGCACTGCCTCTTCGCCGCATGCCGCGCAATCCACCAGGTGTTTTTCAACTTCTGCCGCGAGCTCAGAACTGAGCCTGCCTTGCAGATAATCCGGCAGCAGATCGCCAATCTCTTCACACTTCATTGCACACTCCCCGGTCTCGGCCATGCGCCATCATGCCCTTTGCCGCGTAAAGACTTTCCACCCTCCAACTGATGAAACACCAGGCGCAGCTCTTGGAGTGCGCGATGGACACGGGTCTTCACCGTGCCAACTTCGCATCCCAAAAGCTGGGCAATCTCTTCATACTTCAGGTCCTGGAACCTGCTCAGGACCAAAACTTCGCGCTTGTCTTCGGATATCCGCATGAGCGCGCTGTGCAGCAGCACCGCGTCCTGGCTTTGTTGGGCCGTATCCACCGGCGCGACGGACGGCGACATTTCCGGTTCCCAAGTCGTCTCCGGCCGCCGTTTGCGCAGATGGTCCACTCTGGCATTGCGCGCAATCTGGTACATCCATGCGCGGAATGCCGTCTCCGGGCGATAGCTGTGGCGATACTTCAGGATGCGGAAGAAGACCTCCTGCACCAGGTCTTCACTCGTGGACCGATTTCCCGTTAGCTTCAAGTAAAAGTTGAATAACGGCACGTGATAGCGTTCAAACAATACGCCCAGCATCTCGCCAACGCCGCTCCGCACCTGCGACATCAGCTCTTCATCGGAGACCGAATTGTTGATCTTTTCCGGCAGGGTGACTGTCTGTCCTTTCAACCATGATTACCGCGGCACGGGGAAAAGGTTCCCGGGAAAAATGGGAGTTTACGCGGGAACCTGGCCTGCAACGCCCGCAGACTTTACTTCTTTGTGCTCTCCATTTCTAATATTCGCTTACGCCCTTACGCAAAAGGAGAGATGAATGGTGACCCGTGCTGCATTGATTCTACTGTGTTTGAGCCTTGTGGCTGGCGCCCAAGGCACGCCCGCGCAGAGCAAACCCAAGAGCCCTGCCGCGGCTGCAGCCCCAAAAGCAGCCCCCAAAACCGCAGCGAAGACGGCCTCAGCAAAAACGCCTCCCACCGCCTTGATTCACACTACGGCTGGCGACATGAAATGCACGCTGCTTCCTGACCAGGCCCCCAAAGCCGTAGCCAATTTCACTGGGCTGGCAAAGGGCACCAAGCCGTGGAAAGATCCGGCTTCCGGCAAAACCATCCATGGCAAGCCTTTGTATGACGGCGTAATCTTCCACCGCACAATTCCCGAATTCATGATCCAGGGCGGAGACCCTACAGGCACCGGCAGCGGCGATGTGGGCTTTGAGTTCGCCGATGAGTTGCATGCCGACCTTCTTTTTGATCAGCCAGGACGCCTCGCCATGGCAAATCGCGGTCCCAACACCAACAGTTCTCAGTTCTTCATCACGGAAAAAGAAGTTCCCTTCCTCAATCCCTGCCTTGATCCCGGTGGATGCATGGGTGGACGCCGCGCTCCAAACAGCGGCTATACCATCTTTGGGCAATGCGATGACAGCACCGTGGAACTGGTGAAAAAGATCGCCCGCATGCCCTGCACGGGTGGTCCCTGCACCGGCAACAATAGCAAGCCACAAGCACCGGTAAAGATCATTCACGTTGATATTCAGGGCGCGGGCGCTGCCTCTGCAAAGCCCGCAAAGAAATCAACCACTCCGGTTGCGCCCAGGAAGCCAGCGCCAGCAAACCCGTAAATTTTCAGGAAACTCAGCAGTACCCATGGCAACACACGATCACAAAATCTGAAAGGAACAATGAATGACACGCCAGCCAGGCACATACGCGGTTTTTGATACGACTGAAGGAAAGATCGTTTGCCGGATATTCGAGAAAGAAGCGCCCATCACCACCAAAAATTTTATCGACCTTGCCGAGGGCAAACGAAGCTGGAGTGACAAGGTGAGCGGCAAGAGCGGCAACGGCCCTCTTTATAGCGGCACAATCTTCCATCGGGTGATTCCAGATTTTATGATTCAGGGCGGCGATCCCAGCGGCACCGGAATGGGCGGCCCCGGGTATAAGTTTGAGGATGAGACCAAGGGCTCTCCGCACAAATTTGATAAGCCAGGGAAACTAGCCATGGCCAATGCCGGTCCGGGAACGAATGGCAGCCAATTTTTTATTACCGTGGCCGCAACGCCGTGGCTCACGGGAAATCACACCATTTTTGGCGAGGTGGTGGAAGGCCAGGACGTTGCCGACAAGATTTCCAAGGTAAAAAAGGGCGCGCAGGACCGGCCAGTCAAAGAGGTTGTGATAAATTCCATTACGATTGAGCGCGCTGCATAGCGGAGATGGAGCATGGATCCGGTCAAGGTTGTCATCTTTGTTGCAGCGTTTATCGCTCTGCTCTTCCTTGGCCGGTGGCTCTCTACCTTCAGTGAGTCGGCAACCATGCCGTCATTTCCTGGGCAGGTTCCACCAGGAACTGGATCGGACAAGCTATCAGATCGTCAAACCGCTGCGGTAGTAGGCGCGGACCTTCCGTTTCCCATTTACGTCCCAGCCATTGAGCGCAACAGTGATGGCAGGTACAACCGTCCGGAATTTCTCAACTACTATTTTGAAGCAACTGATCTGGTCCAAGGTCCGCTTGATCCTGCAATCTTTTACGACGATTTTTATCTGTTGGTGCGAGACATTGAAAACGACCACACAGCGCTCTACAAATATTTTGTGGCCACCCCTCTTGGTCTGCAAAAGGCGCTGGCGGATGAACACTTGCCCGCCATTTGTCTGGAAGAACAATCGCTCATTGTTTCGCGATGGGACGTGCCGCTCATCCTGGAAACGGTGGTAAAGAAAGTCATGCAGTCTTACGCGGAACAGGGAGAAGATAAAGAAAGGCATGCCCTGCCTAATCCCGATGTCCCGGAAAAATGACAGGCAAAAGCAAAACCGGCGCAATGCGCGCCGGCTTTTAGATTGGTGAAAATACTAAACTCCAATCACCCTTGTCAGCTCAGCCACAGAATCCGCGCTTTTCTGCAATGCCGCCTGTTCTTCCGCGGTCAGTTTGATCTCGATAATTTGTTCCAGACCGTTTGCGCCCAGTTTGCACGGCACGCCGACAAAGAGTCCCTTGATACCATACTCGCCTTCAAGATGGACGGCACAGGGCAGGATCTTTTTCTTGTCCTTGAGGATGGCTTCCACCATCTCCGTGGCTGCAGCCGATGGAGCGTAATAAGCGCTGCCGGTCTTCAGGTATTTCACGATCTCAGCCCCGCCATCGCGGGTGCGCTGCAGGATGGCGTCAAGCCGGTCTTTGGGAATCAGTTCGGTAATCGGAATGCCGGCAACCGTGGAATAACGCGCCAGCGGCACCATGGTGTCACCATGTCCGCCGAGCACAAAGGCCGTCACGTTTTCCACGCTTACATTCAATTCCTGGGCGATGAAGGTGCGGAAGCGCGCCGAGTCCAGCACACCGGCCATGCCGATGACGCGATTACGGGAAAATTTGCTCAGCTTGAACGCAGCCTGGGCCATCGCGTCCAGCGGGTTGGAAACCACAATCAGAATGCAGTTGGGCGAATTCGCCACAACCTTGGCGATCACGTCCTGCATGATTTTGTAATTGGTGTTGAGTAGATCGTCTCGGCTCATGCCTGGTTTACGCGCGATTCCAGCCGTAATCACAACAATGTCAGAGTTCGCGGTATCGGCATAATCATTGGTGCCCAGC
>DATBCN010000480.1:0-9875 GCA_036270475.1 Candidatus Angelobacter sp.
CCAACCTTCCTGTCCATCCGGCGTTCTCATGCAGATGAGAAATTTTCCTCCCACGCGAAAATCCATCTTGCAAACAGGCGCAGTACAACCCTTCGGCCCCCACCACTGCATCACATATTTCGGGTCTGTCCACGCCTTCCAAACCAATTCGCGTGGGGCATCAAAAACTCTCGTGACAACCATCCGCTCTGTCTCATTCAACGTGCTTTTTGTCATGTCCAGCCTCCGCTTTTTTCATTTGCTTCACAACTGCATCCAGCTTGTCGAAACTCTCTTCCCAGAATTGGCGATAACTAATCGCCCAGTCGCTGACGGTCCTTATCGCTTCTGGCCTGAGCGTGCAAACACTCTCTCGTCCACGCTTCGTCTTGATCACAATCCGCGCCCGCACCAGGTAGGCAATATGTTTTGAAATCATCTGCTGCGAGAGTGCAAACGGTTCCGTCAATCCATGCACAGAGGCAGGCCCACGCGAAAGCCGTTCGATCATCGCCCGACGGGTTGGATCAGACAAAGCCGCAAATGTTGTACCTAAACTATCCACAACCATATGGTAGTGGATTTTCCCCCGATGTCAACTGTGAATTTCGCGATTTCTGAACCCTGACTCATTCACCTGACGATGAAAGTGCGCACCGCAACCTGCGCAGGAGCGCAAGCCGCCACGGTTGCGGCGCTGGCATCAGGGGGCCCGAGGAATGCGGATTGCCTCTGGAGCCTGTTCTCGATGCCACCGGCTTGCCGGACACGTGATCTTTGCAGTTGACTTTACTACCGCGAAGTAATCTGACAATGGGAGGGACAACTTCCGAATTGCCGACCACTCATCCAAAATCTTAGCAACGGTCTGACCAGCGTGACCGTTCCCTACGTCCAGGGCCTGGGCCTATAATCGGCGTCTTGAGGAGAGTCACCGATGTCCCATGCGCTCAAGTTGCTCGTCGCGGTTCTTCTGTGTTCCCACTGCGTCCCTGCCCAAACCCCCACTTCGGACGGGAGCGCCAAAGCTCTGGTCCTGCAAAAGAACGAAGGCGAACCCCGCACTCGCCGTCCGCGCGAGGGCGTAGCCTCGCCCAGCAGTGATTTCTTGCTGAAGATCGGTCCGAAGACCAATGGCTCAAAGCACCTTCTGGTCTTTACGGAGGAGATCGCTCCCGGCGGAGTTATCCCTAAACACAAACACCAAGGGGAAGACGAGATCCTTCTAATCCAAACTGGCAGCGCCCACGTATGGCTGGGAGACAAAGAGTACGACGCCCAGCCGGGCGCGTTGGTATTCATTCCGGCTGGAACGTGGATCAGCCTGAAAAATATTGGCAAAGAGAACATCAGCCTCGTCGCTGTTTGGAACGAGCCTGGCTTCGAAGAATTGCTGCGCTGCGTGTCAGTACCGAAAGGACAGGTGGGCGAGCCGATGTCTCGCGAGGGCGTCAAAGAGTGTTATCACCATGGCGATGCGGAGTTAGAGATAATCCAGCCTCCCGCAGACAAGAAGCCATGAAAAGAATCAATGCCAGTGGCCCGCGGCGTTCAAGGATCACGGGCCATCCGGAAGTTATTCCGGGATGCAAATCCTCTTCTGGGAGATCTAACCGGATCAGTAGCGAGAAACGCGCTTGTAGTTTATTGGCCGGCATACTCCATGTATCGTTGGCCAGTGGGAAACTTCATTCTCTGCTGCCCGGTCGTAAAGCCCACTATTGGGAACGACCCGTCATTTGACCTGCTTGCCACAAGACACGCATCGCCCCGGAGAGTTACAATTTCGTTTTCGTAACTTGCTGTCATTCTGATCTGCCAAGTCCAAAGTCAACGGAGGCATCCTGTGGACGATCTGCCTGAGAAGCCTGCAAATCCCGAAAATAGCGACAAGTCCAAAAAATCCAAATCTTCATCTCCCAGCCCAGGGGTTTCCAGACGCGACTTCCTGAAAATCTCTGGCGTCTCCGCTGCTGTGCCACTGGTCAGCCACGTGAGCGCGTTTGCCCTGGCTGAGGGTGAAGTGGCAACGCAAGGACCGGGCAAGGTCCCGGTGTCACTCAATGTGAACGGCAAAAAGCTCAACGCATCTCTTGAGCCTCGAGTCACATTGCTGGACGCGCTACGCGACCAGTTTGACCTCACCGGCGCCAAGCGCGTATGCGACCGCGGCACCTGCGGCGCTTGCACCGTGCTGCTGGACAATAAAGCCGTCTATGCCTGCTCCGTGCTGGCCATTGACGCGCAAAACCACCAGATCACCACGGTGGAAGGGCTGGGCGAACCAGGCAAGCTCCATCCCATACAACAGGCGTTTGTCGATAACGACGCGCAGCAATGCGGCTTCTGCACACCCGGCTTTGTGCTGGCCACCAAGGCGTTTCTCGACCAGCATCCCAACCCAACCCAGGAGCAGATCAAGCACGGACTGGGCGGAAATTTCTGCCGTTGCGGGACTTACGCCGGAATGCGCGCCGCTGTAATGCAGGCGGCAAAGACGAAAGGAGCTTGATTCATGGCCGATGACAATGCCAAATACGGATGGCCCGCGGCGGAACAGCGGTCGCTGATTGGAAAGCGCATCTCTCGCGTGGATGGCCCGGACAAAGTCTCCGGCCGCGCCAGGTACACCTACGATCTCCATCGGCCAGGGATGCTTTACGGCAAGGTGGTGCGCTGCCCGCATGCGCACGCCAAGGTTGTGAGCATCGATACGTCAGCGGCGGAAAAGCTGCCCGGAGTGAAGGCCGTCTACATCATCCAGGACAAAGGCAGTGAGATTCACTGGGCCGGCGATGATGTTGTGGTGGTGGCCGCCGTGGACGAACCTACCGCAGCCGACGCCGCGCGCCTGGTAAAAGTTGAATATGAAGTGCTGCCGCATTTTGTTGACGATTTTTCGCAGCCCCAGAATGTCGCGGAAAATATCGCTCCCCTGAGTCCGCGCGATCTGTTCCAGATGTTTAACAATGACGCGCCGGACGATCAGGTAATCGCCGCCGCACAAAAACGCGGACTCGCGTTTCAACTGACTCCGGAAATGACCAAGCGGATGCAGGACAACGAGGTCAGCGAAACCGTCATCAAGGCGCTGCAGGCAGCGCCCGTAAAACAACCCCAGCCCAACAGCTCGCCTTTCAAAAAGGAATCAGAGCAGGTCAAGGGCGATCCGGACGCAGCCTTCAAGGAAGCCGAGGTCGTCTCTGAAGGCACATACGGCTGCCCGGTGATTACGCACTGCTGCCTGGAAAGCCATGGCTCCATCGCCGAATGGACTGACGGAGATCATCTTTTTTCTCACATGTCCACGCAAAACGTCTCCGGTCTGGCCGGCCAGTACGCGCAGGCACTGAAAATTCCGGAAGCAAACGTCCACGTGCATCAGGACCATGTAGGCGGCGGATTTGGCAGCAAGTTTGGCATTGACCGCTGGGGCGCTTATACCGCGCAGGTCTCTAAAAAAGCCGGCGGCAAGCCAGTGCGGGTGATGCTGGAGCGCGATGCCGAGTTGATTCTGGCCGGCTGCCGTCCTTCAGCATTTGCCAAAGTAAAAGTGGGCGCAAAAAAAGATGGCACGCTCACGGCATGGCAATCGGACTCATGGGGCACAGGAGGTCCGGGCGGCGGCGGCGCTCCACCCATGCCATATGTCGTCAACATTCCCAACCAGCGCAAGCAGCATACCGCCGTGGCCACCAATATCGGCCCGGCACGAGCATGGCGCGCGCCTAACCATCCGCAGGGCTGCCTTATTACCATGGCGGCCATTGAAGATGTTGCGGCCAAGATCGGCATGGATCCGCTGCAACTGCTGCTCAAAAACATCGCCCTCACTGCGCCTTCAGAAGACACCTACCACCGCGCCGATACTTATCGCGATGAACTGATGATTGCCGCCGACCTGATTGACTGGAAGAAAAACTGGCATCCGCGCGGGCAACGATCGGGTCGCGGTCTAGGCTTGGCGATCCATACCTGGGGCGGACGCGGCCATGAGAGCAACTGTGCGCTCACGATCCATCCGACCGGCTCGGTTGAGATGCAGATGGGAACGCAGGATCTAGGCGTCGGAACACGCACGGCCATCCTGATTGTCGCCGGTGAAACTCTGGGCTTGCCCATCAACCAGATCGAACTGAAAATCGGCGACAATCAATATCCATCGTCCGGCGGATCGGGCGGCAGCACCACCATTGGCGGCGTAAGCTCGTCCACGCGCCGTGCCGCTGTGGATGCGCGTGAGCTGCTCTTCGCTAAAGTAGCTTCAGCGCTCAACACCAAGCCTGAAGAGTTGGAAGCCGTAAGCGGAACCATCCGCGTTAAATCTGCGCCAGCGCGCAGCCTGACGTGGAAAGAAGCCTGCGCCCGACTGGGCACGCAACCCATCCAGACACTGGGAAAAAATCCCGGCCCCGGCGATTTGATCTCCAGCGGCGTGGGCGGCGCGGTAATGGCTGACGTTTCCGTGGACATGGAAACCGGCATTGTAAAAATGAATAAGATGGTCTGTGTGCAGGATTGCGGGCTCATTATCAGCATGAAAACAGCAGAGAGCCAGGTTTACGGCGCCATGATTATGAGCATTGCCACCACGCTCTATGAAGAAAAAATCATGGACCCGAATACCGGGCACATGCTCAACCCCAACATGGATTTCTACCGGTTGGCCGGCATAGGCGATGTGGGCGAACTGGTTGTACATATGATGACCGGCAAGGGCTATGACGAACGCGGACCCATCGGACTGGGCGAACCTCCGACGGTTGGCCCAATGGCGGCGATTAGCAATGCCGTGGCCAACGCCATCGGCGTGCGGGTTCCCTTCCTGCCAATTACGCCGGACCGCGTCGTGGCCACTCTCCGTTCTTCCAATAACCACTCTTCTGCAAATCAGGGAGGCAAAAATGCGACCGTTTGATTATGCCAGTCCGACCAAGGCAGACCAGGTGCCTGCCCTGCTCGGCAAGAGTTGGGGCGAGGTGGAGATACTGGCCGGCGGCAGTGATCTGCTCTCCCTGATGAAAGACGAGATCACCACGCCGAAGCGGCTGGTGAACATCAAACAGTTGGACGGCCTGCATGCCATCAGCAATGAAGGCGGCGCGCTGCAACTCGGAACGCTGGTAACGCTGGATAGAATCGGCTCCGCAGCGCAGGCCCGTCAACAACACCCCATGCTGGCTGCCGCAGCCGGTGACGCGGCCAGCCCGCAGATCCGCAACGTGGCAACCATCGGCGGAAATCTTTGCCAGCGCCCGCGCTGCTGGTATTTCCGCTCCGGCCATGGTTTGCTCGCGCAAAAAGACGGCAAGTCGATGGTGCTTCAGGGCGACAATCGCTACCACGCCATTCTGGGCAATGATGGGCCGGCGTATTTTGTAAGCCCATCGACCATTGCGCCGGTCCTGATTGCCTACAACGCGAAAGTCCGAATCGCCGGCCCTCGCGGCAATAGAGAGATTCCGGTGGAAAAATTTTTCGTCATTCCCACAACCGGCCAGGAACGCGAGCACGATCTGAAGCCTGATGAATTTGTCACCCATGTGATCGTGCCTCCTGCTCCCGGAGTGCGCGCGGCGCACTATGAAATCCGGCAGAAGGAAGCTTTTGACTGGCCGTATGCCACCGCAGCGGTAGCCCTGACGATGAATGCCAGCACAGTTCAAAGTGCGCGTGTGGTGATGGGGCATGTAGCCCCGATTCCCTGGGTATCGGCTGAAGCCGCACAAGCCCTGCAAGGCAAAGCTATAACCCCGGCCACGGCGGATCAGGCCGCTGAAGCCGCCGTAGCCAAGGCAAAAAGCCTGGGACACAACGAACACAAAATCCATCTTGCCCGCGTGGCGGTAAAGCGCGCCATTTTGGCGGCAGCGGGGTCCACGGCGCACGCCGCACTGGCGCGTGATGGGGCACAAGGAGGTGCAGCATGAGCAACGTACCGGAAAGATTCAATACTGATCGCGCGGGGCTGTGCTCCGCGCTGCACTGGAAGAGCCAATACATCTGGTCAGACCCTGATCCCACTGTTCCACGCTCCGGTGATGGACTGTTCTGGTGCGCGATGACCCAGACCTGCATCGGCCCGGATGGACAACTGGCGGAGCCGGGAAATTGCTGCTCCGGCGACCGTGGCTGCCATTGCGGAGCCAGCAAGTAAAAAACCTACCGCGGATTTTCGCCGGTAGCCGCGGATCAAGACTACAAACCGGAGTTTGCCGGGATTACAATGAATGCATAGTCCGTTGGAGTTTAGACATGCGTAAAATACAAGCCGTTTTCCTGGTACTTGCCCTTTCTTGTTTCACCGTTTTCTCTTTCGCCGCCATGCCGCATCCGCAAATCAGCGGCCAATACCTTGAGACCCGCAGCGCCGATGTCTACGTAGGCCAATGCTTCGCCAACGGTGAGATGAACACGTCAGGCCAGGAGGCGATTGTGGCGTGGCACATCAGTGATGGCCAGTGGGACGGCGTCTCGCTTGATGGTCTCACAATCGTAGGAGCAATCAAGGCACAGGCCACGCTGGGCGATCCCTATGGCAAACCTTATCCGGCAAAGTCAGTGCTGATGGTTGACCGCCAGGCCACTCCCGAACAACGCCAGGCGCTCATCAACTTTGCCCAGGAGATGGGTGGCGAGCTGCTGCGCCATGTGGTCCGCGTGGTGGATTCCCCTATCGATATGGAAGTGGCTCAGGGCGAGCACAACTCGCGCGCGCGCCTGCAGGCCGGTGAAATAGTCACGGTAGAGACGCGCGCCATCGGCGATAAAGACCACCTCTGCGGCAATGAAGACACATTCTACAAACCACTGACGCAAACCACGCACGCCATGCCGGCCGTCGCGATGACGGACGAATATCGCGGCAAAGATCTGAATACCTCATGGACGCTACACAACAAGCGTAGCGCGTTCGTGGGGACGTTTGCTCGATAGCAAAATTTTTGCGTGACCAAGGCCGCCTAACCGGCGGCCTTTGGATTTTTGAGCGTGACATCATCACTCAACTGCTTTCGTCAACTGGTATCGTTGCTCACAGCCCCTCGTGTTAAGCTTCTATGCTCTCGTTTCATCTCATCTATGAATAATCCAAATCCTTCCCACTTCGATCTTCAGGCCGCCGCAAAACAAATCATGCTGGAAAACGGCTTTGAACCGGATTTCCCGCCGGAAGTCCGGCAGCAGCTTGCCCAGATAAAAAGCAAACCTCAGCAGCCAGCCGCCGGCGCTGATGTTCGCGACTTGCGTAATCTGCTCTGGTCTTCCATTGATAACGACACGTCGCGCGACCTTGACCAGATTGAGTACGCGGAGAAGCTTCCTGACGGCACCACCAAAGTGCTGGTGGGCATCGCCGACGTGGATTCGTTCGTACCTAAAGATTCTCCCATCGACAAGCACGCTGCAAAAGAAACCTGCACGGTGTATACCGGCGTGCGCAACTTTCCCATGCTGCCTGAAGAGCTCTCCACCGGCACAACGTCTTTGCTTGAAGTGGACGGAAAACTCAGCATGGTCACTGAGTTCATCGTGGATGGCGATGGCCAGGTGAGCAAGCACCAGGTTTATCCTGCTATCGTCGTCAATAAAGCCCAGCTCGCTTACAACGCGGTTGGGGCGTGGCTGGAAGGGCGCGGGCCGGCGCCGGCCAAAGTGGCTGCGTCACCCGAATTGCAGGCCCAGCTCAAGTTGCAGGACGAAGCGGCCCAGGCACTGCGCAGCGAACGCTACCGCCACGGGGCGCTGAACATTGAAACCACTGAAGTAAATCCGGTGGTGCTTAATGACCAGGTTGTTGACCTGCAAAAACAGGAGAAGAACCGCGCCACCGAACTGATTGAGGATTTCATGATCGCCTCCAACGGAGTTGTGGCGCGAACTCTGGAAGAGGCTGGAATCTCGTCCATTCGGCGCGTGGTAAAAACGCCGGAACGCTGGGACAGGATCGTGGCGCTGGCAGCGCAGCATGGCGGCAAGCTTCCCGCGGTCGCGGATTCCAAGGCCCTCAACGACTTTTTGCAAATACGCAAGGCCGCCGATCCTGACCATTTTGCCGACGTCTCTCTCACCGTAATCAAACTCATGGGCCCCGGCGAATATGTTCTGGAGCGCCCGGGCCAACCTTCACCCGGACACTTCGGTCTGGCCGTGCAGGACTACACTCACTCCACCGCACCCAACCGGCGCTTTGCTGACGTGGTTACACAGCGGCTGATCAAGTCCGTGCGGGCGCACCAGAAAACCCCATATTCCGACGATGATCTGTCAGCCATCGCAACCAATTGCACGGTGAAAGAAGACGCGGCGCGCAAGGTTGAGCGAGCAATGTCCAAGCGGATTGCCGCGGTAAGCATGGGCAGCAAGATCGGCCAGATCTTTGACGCCATCGTTACCGGCGCCGGCCCCAAGGGGACCTTCGTTCGCGTTCTCCAACCCCATGTTGAAGGCATGCTGACGCACGGACAAGGCGTGGACGTAGGCGACAAATTGCGCGTCAAACTAGTTTCCGCCGATCCTCAGCGCGGCTTTATTGATTTTGTCCAGGGGTAAATTCGGGAAACGGATTACAGCGGCAATGCCACCGGACGATCGTGCCTTACGGCCTGCGGCACGGCGCGTGGAATCGCTTCAGTCGCATAAGGCAGCCTGGAATCCAGCCATGCCGTGAGATGTTTCTGCTCTGGCGCGGGAATATGTTTAAAGTTAATGCCCGTGCGTCCCGAAGCGCGGGTCCACTGCACGGTGCCGGATATATGAATCAACTCACTCATTTCCGGCAGATGAAAATCAATTTGCAGCGTGGCTCCCAGCGGCAATATCTCCTGGGTTTGAATGCAAAGGCCATTTTGACTCAGGTCGAGAATAATCGACGATTTCAAATTTTGATTGCCTTGTTCCTGGACAAGCACGCTGGAAGCCGGCTTGATCTGTACCGGATGTCGAAACGCGACCCTTCTTTCCCGGACCATGGTCCCGTAGGCGGCGCGCAGGCTCCGGACAAACAAGTCAGCCGTGAAGGGCTTTTGCACCACAAAGTGGACGCGCTTCCCGCGCACATCGTTCAAGCAGGCGCTATGCAGCAAGGCAAAAACCATTTTTGGATTGGCGCTGGCGCCGCGTACTGAAACAAGATTCAGCGCTCCGGGAACGTCATTATCAAAAACACCCAGATCAAATTTGTTGGATTTGAGCAACTGCTCGGCCGCCTGTACCGATGCCGCAACTTTTACGTTCACCCCATGCTCTTCCAGGATTTTTTGGGTAACGGCAAGCGGTCCGGGATCCGCGGACACCAGCAGCGCAAAAAATGGCTCCATAAATTAAGCACCTCAGAAAGTGATTCATCGGCAAATTGGCCCAAAACTTGATTTTTGCGGCGCAGCCCTGAAAAGAACCCAAAGTCTTGCCTGGAGTCCGTATTTTGGTACATATGTCATGCGGAGGGTCTCCTGCGCTAGAGGGGAAATTGGCCCCAATGTCCGGAAAGCTAAAAATTGCGCGTCACTGGCACAATGCTTGCATTCTCTATATTTCTAGAGTGAGTTTGCACCCTTATATAGCAGCAGGATGAAACAGACCCAGGGTGACGAAGCGGCTGTAACTTATTGAAACATCATGGCTTTGAGCTCAAAGGGAAGGACGCCAACCCAGGGCGTTGCACGAAAATAGCTGGGCAATTATTGCACGAGAAATCGAGTAAGTAATTCACTAGAGCTTGGAGAAACGCCAATGGATGACGATCAGAAATGGCTGGAAGCAGCCGCCGGAATTGAACACGACATTAGCTACTTGAAAGCAGCCATGGACGGTGGCAAATCGAACAGTACAAAGGCCATCCTGGCACAGGACATTCAATATCTGAAAACAGTGCTGATGGTCTACCGTAAAAACGCGGC
>DATBCN010000481.1:0-3382 GCA_036270475.1 Candidatus Angelobacter sp.
ACGTCCTTTAATTGGATGACGATCATCTCTTCAGGTTTCGGCGTGGTGGTTTCCTGGCTGGGCTGCGGAATTTGCGTCTGCTCTCCCATCTTGTGTTCCGGCAAAATGACCATAAAAATAATCAACAGTACCAACAGGACATCGATCAGTGGCGTAACGTTAATTTCACACGAACGTGCTCCGCGCGCTCCAACTATCATGGACATGGCTTCGGCTCCTTTGAGTTGGACAGCTCTTTAGCTCTTATGCAGCCTTGAATTTTTCGCGCGCTTGCACTATTGATACTTGGTAAAGGAAAGATGTTCCCGAAATAAGTCAAAGGTTGGCCGCGAATGAACGCGAAAAACGCAAAATGAATAAAACAACAGGAAAAATTCGCGTTGCTTCATGAGATTCGCGGTCCAATTCCGGCCCTACGTTAACGCTGTTTCTGAAATCCCGAACCCGCGATTTTAAGGCTCTTTAGTGCTCACACCAGAGGGCGGGTGAGGGAACCCTATTGGCACAACTCCCACTTGGGTGAAAATCCGCATGTGCATAGTCGGAGGATATAGGGATCCCTCGCTACGCTCGGGATTTCAGAAAAAGATCTACCACTTGAACCGCTTGCGCCCTTCCATCACAATTTTTCGCGCCGCGTCGGCGTCCGCCCAGCCGGCCATCTCCGTCTTTTTGCCTTCAAGATATTTGTAGATGGAAAAGAAATGCTCGATCTCCCGCACCGTGTGCGTAAATACCTGGGAATAATCATTCACCTCGCTGTACAACGGATCGCTGGCCGCCACCGCCAGGATTTTCTCGTCCTTCTTGCCCTGGTCCACCATCTGCAGCACGCCAATCGGGCGGACCTCCATGAAGCATCCGGGAAAACTTGGCGCTTCCACCAGCACCAGAACGTCCAGCGGATCGTCATCCTGCCCCAGCGTGCAGGGAATAAAGCCGTAGTCACCGGGATAATGCACCGGCGAAAACAGCGTGCGGTCCAGCCGGAAAACATGAAGCTGCTTGTCATACTCGTATTTATTGACCGAATCCTTGGGGATTTCGATCACCGCATTCACCAGTTGCGGGGCGCGTTCGCCAATAGGAAGTCTTGTGTAATCCGGCATTCTTCACCACATTCCAGCCGTTCGACCGGATGGTTGTATCATGTTGGCCATCTTTTCATCCACGGCAAGTTCTATTCTAGGGTATTTTAGTGGGCTGCGAGGTGGCGCCGATGAAGTGGACAATCTGGCTTTGTATAGTCCTGGCCGTAAGCATGTTGCTTATGACCGCCAATCTTGCCGCGGCCCAGGACTGCACCACCACCGTGCTCGTCTCTTTCTACGATCAGCTCACGAAAAGTGAAATTGAAACGCTCAAGGCCGGTGATATTGAAATCAGGGCTGGCGGAAAAACGCTGCCTCTGGCCGGCGCGACCCGCGATTTCAATAACCGCGTGCTCATCCTGGTGGAAACTGATGGCGCAAACAAAAGCGACAGGATTGAAGAGATCATAAACATGGTCACCCGCCAGGCCCGCCAGGCGGATGAAGGCAAGCCGATAGCATTTGGCATGTTTGCCGAGAAAGCCTTGTTCACAAAATCTTTCCAGGCCGACCCGGAAAAGCGCAATGCCGCAATCAATGAAGTCGACGAAGAAGCCGGTTCGCTGGGCAAGCGCGTGGCCCTGTGGGACGCGCTCCATCAGGCGCTCAGCCTCTTTGGTCCTCATCAGCCGGGCGATACCGTGCTGCTCATCGGCGAACCCTATGACGATGCCAGCCATCATTCAGCCGGATCGGTGGAAAAAGAATTCGTCGCCAGCGGAACCCGGCTCTTCATGATGCGCCGCGCGCGCTCAAGCCGCGTGGAGCGTGACTTCCTCTGGAGTTCCCATGAACTGGAAAAAACGGTGCTGGACCGCACAACCCAGGAAACCGGCGGGCTGTGGAGCGAATACGTGGCCTCACTCATCCGCTTTGCCTGGGCGGGATACCTGCTGGAAATCAAGCTGCCGCCGGGCATGAACAAACCGATGAAATGGAAGGTCCAATTCACGGGCGCTGCGGCGCAGACCCACAGGAAAACAAATTTTCACTATCCAGCTTTATTGCCACCATGCACAGCGCGGAATGAAAGCAACTGAAAAACAAACGCGCCCGGAATGGACGCGTTTGAGACATTTGTTCAAGCTCAGACTGCTGACGGACCTTTACTTCTTGTCCTTCTTTTCGTCCTCGCCTCCGCCCTGTTCGGCGGCTGTGGCGGCCTGTTCTTCTTCCATCTGCTTGCGGACTTCTTCCTGGCGTTTGGTGCGGATCTCCGCCCGCTTGGCGCGCTTGGCCTCGATCACCTTCTCGCTGCCCAGCAGTTCGATAAAGCAGGTTGCCGCACCATCACCCGCGCGCCATCCTTTATGGATGATGCGCAGATATCCGCCGCTGCGGTCGCCAAAGCGCGGGGCCACGGTGTCAAACAGCCGGCTGACGGACTCGCGCGTCATCAGATAGCTTCCCGCCAGTCGCCGCGCCGAGAGATCGCCGCGTTTGCCCAGCGTAATCATTTTTTCCACATGTGGACGCATGGCCTTGGCCTTGGCCGGCGTGGTTTCTAGCCGCTCTTCCATGATGAGTGAGGTCACCAGGTTGCGCAGCAGCGCGCGGCGATGACTGGTGTTACGTCCGAGTTTTTTCGTATGTCTCTGGTGACGCATGTCAGTTTCCTTCAGATTTGGTAATTGAGTAATTTTGTAATTTGGTAATTGGTACGGGAATTGAGGTATTTTTAAATTACCCAATTACCAAATTTCCCGATTACCAATTTGCCCTAAAACTCCTGCCCGTCGCCTTCCAGTTCGCCACCGCCGCCCATGGGCACCGCGGACGGCATCTGGCTGGTGGGACCGGGAACGGCGTTGCCATGCTCGTCAATCTTCATGCCCAGCGAGAGGCCCATGGAAGCAAGGATTTCCTTGATCTCATTGAGCGACTTGCGGCCGAAGTTCTTCGTCTTCAGCATCTCCGCTTCCGTTTTCTGCACCAGCTCGCCGATGGACTGGATGTTCGCGTTCTTCAGGCAGTTGTAGCTGCGCACGGAAAGCTCCAGCTCTTCCACGGAACGGTTCAGATTTTCGTTCTTGATCAGCGGCTTCTCTTCGCCACGCGACTCCGTCTCCAACTCCTCTTCAAAGTTGATGAAGATGGTCATGTGGTCTTTCAGCAGCTTGGCGGCAAGGCCCAGTGCGTCCGCCGGAGCAATGGAGCCATTGGTCCAGATTTCGATGTCCAGCTTGTCGTAATCGGTGATCTGTCCCAGCCGGGCCGCTTCCACGGTGTAATTGCACTTGCGCACCGGGGAATGGACTGAGTCAATCGGGATAAAGCCCAGGCCCAGGTCT
>DATBCN010000482.1:0-7468 GCA_036270475.1 Candidatus Angelobacter sp.
AAGTTGGAAATCTCGCCTTCCACCCAGACATCGGTATAGCCGCGCTCCACTGTTGTGCGCACCGCGCTTACAAGATCACCCACGCGCCAGATGCGGCGCGAGGGCGCGTGCTCAAAGGTAAAGCCAAGCTGATCGGCAAAAGACATCAGAGGGCAGTTTAGCAGGAAGAAAGACGGCGTTCCAAAATGGTGCAGTGCTGGAAAAATTGGGATGGAAAATACCTCAGATGCCGGTCATCAGCGTTACGATGAAAACAGCCGAGGGGAATAAAAATCGCTCCGGCTCTCAACCTGAAAGGAGCATGTAAATGGTGAAGAGATTTTTGCTCGCTGCCACGCTCACGGCTGCTCTTTCAGCCGCCGCTGTTTCCGCGCGTCAATTGGGGACCACTCCACACGCGGTTGTCGCTTGCGGAAACACCTGCACCAGTTCTGATATCTGCAAACGGCCATGTTTTTGTTATGGCCTTTTCAACGGACGGACTACTGGCGTTTGCCAGCCCGAGGGTCCGCCGCCCGCGCCGCAATAACGAGGGAGCCAATCTATGCTGAGAAAGATATGGTGCGCTGCTGTCTTAGCGGCAGTCATGTCCGCGAGTGTGGTTTCAGCGCGGCAGCTTGGAACAAGTACCCATGCCACGGCCGCCTGTGGCAAACCTGTGACAGAACGACCACCTGCCTGAAACCATGCGGCATTTGCTTCATCGGCGTAAACGGCACAACAGGCGCGTGCCAGCCGGAAGGACCACCGCCTCCGCCTGACAGCTGGCCTAAGTAGACATCGACTCTTGCTGCGGTAAACCAGAGATACGAACGCTGGACGGGCGGAATGTGTGTCTGGCGCGGCTCAGTGCCGGCCGCGTCCGAATAGCCAGAGAAGTAATGACAGGACAACGCTGATCAAGATGCAGGTGGTTAGCGGAAAATAAAATACTGTATTTTTGCCGCGATAAACAATGTCGCCGGGCAGCCGGCCCAGCGGCAAATTGAATCGCCCGGCAAGCAGCAGCACCGCGCCAACCACAACCATAACGCTGCCGAGAAGTAGCAGAAGTTTTCCCAGGTCAGTCATTTGACTTTGTTTTGATAACGCGGCGCTGCCAGCCGATTTTTATGCGGCTTTCTCTGCGCTGCCGTCGGCCAGCTTGGCCGCCAGCACGTCAGCCTTTTCAATGGATGGAGGCTGCGAAAGCAGCTCTCCGGCTTTGGCCATCAGCGCAGCGGCCACTTTTCCGGTGAGGTGCGCCTGTCTTCCCGCTTCATCAGGAAACGCGTCAAAAATACCAAATGTGGACGGCCCCAGACGTATGCCAAACCATGCAATAGTGGCGGGCTCCTGTTGCACCAGCGCCAGACCACTCTTCAGGAAGTTTGCGACCTCTTCTTCCTTGCCGGCTTTTGCTTCCAGACGAACAAAGAGTGCGGTTGAAACCATGTGTTTGCTCCTTTGGCCCTGCCAGCACGAGAGAAACCCGGCAAGACGATCTCTTTCAATGTTACGCCCGGCGGCGCGGCCGGCAGCGTTGAATCTGCATTAAATTTTTGTTGGTCGGTTATTGGCGGGCCTATTATCGCGGCGGAGAGCGGTGCAGGAACAAGTAAAGCAATCCATACAACGGCCACGATCAGTAACGCTCCATGGCTACCCGGCGCCGTCATCATCCTGAAAATCTTCAGCTTGGAAAACAAATCGGAGCCGGAACAGCTACCGGCCCCGATTCTTCTGATTGACTATTTCCAGTACTGGTCACGCAACTGGGTCTGTTTGTTCACCAGCGGGATCTCCTGGCCTTGAATAAAGACGTGCTTCACGTCCGTCTTCACGTCCAGAGGATCACCATTGGCCACCACCACATTCCCCATTTTGCCCACTTCGAGCGAGCCCAGGTCCTTGTCCACGCCCCACATCTGCGCGGGATTGATGGTCAGGGCCTTCAGCGCTTCCTCGGGCTGCAGGCCAAAGGCAACGGCGTAGCCGGCGGCATAAGGCAGGTTGCGCGCCTGGTGCGCGTCATAGGAAGCAAAAGCTATCTTGACGCCGTGTTTGGCCAGTTGCGCCGGCATGCTGAAGACCGCATCATACCGCTCTGACTCTTTCGGGTCTTCATATATCGGACCAACGATCACGGGCAGTCCCGTAGCGGCAATCTTATCCACCAGACTGGCTGAATGCGTAACGTGATTGAGAATCACCTTGAGATGGAACTCATTTGCCAGTTCCAGCGCCGTAAGCAGATCGTTGGGCTGCTCCGCGGCCAGAACCACTGGTTTTTTGCCATGCAGGTACGGGAGCAGCGCTTCCAGCTTCAGGTCGCGCTTGGGAGGAGCGCCGGCCTTGTCTTTTTCTTTTTCATCCGTGCTGGATTTCTTTTTGTCGTAAGCCGCAAGTTTCTGGTCATAGTCCAGGGCGTCAATAAATGCCTGGCGCAGTTGCGTGGCCATGCCCATGCGGGTAAAGGGAAATTTAGCCTGATCAAAGTTTTGGTTGCGGCGCTGCTGTCCGGTAAAGTTGAGCGGCATGGCGATGTCGCGCACCGTCAACATCTCGGTTGCGGAAGCGCCCGCCAACTGGATGAATGAGTCCTGGCCGGGCAGCGTGTCTCCGCTGGCCGGAGCGACAATGGCGTTGGTGACGCCGTTGATGCGCGTCACCGGAATCAGCGCCGTCTCGGCGTGAAACGCGTCATAGACGTGCATGTGCGGCATGATCTCGTCACTGTTTTCAAGCTCATCATTGGTCATGCGGTCGGCGGAAACCTCGGTCAGGCCAAGATGGGTTTCTGAATCGATCAGGCCGGGATAGACCGTCATACCGGTTACGTCAATTACTTTTGCGCCGGCGGGAATCGCGGTCCCCGCGCCACCAACGGCGGTGATGCGTCCGTTCTGCATGACGACTACACCGCTTTCAATTACGCCATGCGTGATGGTCAACAGCTTGCCACCTTTAAGAGCGATGGTTGTATTGGCCGGATCGGTGACCATGTCCGTGGTGGATTTCGGCTTTTTGCTCTGTGCGGCAACACTCGCTACAAGGACCAAAAGTATTAGGATCTTTTTCAGCATGATTACTGCACCTCCTTGTAGTGGGTAAGCCCAAAGCCGGGAAGCGAGCGGTCAAAATAAACGTCGCCATCAATCAACACTTTGTCGACCAGCGCGGTAGAAGAAAGCGGATAGCTGTTCCAGATGGAGATGTCGGCGTCCTTGCCCACGTCAATCGAGCCCACACGCTCTTCCACGCCGATGATCCATGCCGGATTCAGTGTAATCGCTTTCAGCGCTTCCTCTTCCGTCAAGCCGTAGTGCATGCCTTTGCCCGCTTCCTGGTTCAAGCGGCGGGTCACGTCTTCTGAGTCACTCTTGAGCGCCACGCGGACGCCTTTGTGCGCGGAGATCACGGCGTTCCAGGGGATGCCGTCCCAGGCTTCATATTTAAAGCCCCACCAGTCCGGCCATGTGGCAATGGCCACGCCGTTGGCGGCGATTTTATCGGCAACCTTATATGCCTCCAGCGCGTGATGGAAGGCGCGGATCTTATAGCCAAACTCTTTGGCCAGCGCCATCTCGGTAAGAAATTCATCGGCGCGGTAACAGTGGATCTGCACCAGCAGCTTGCCGCGAAGAATATCGGCCAGGGCTTCCAGCTTCAGGTCTTTCTTGGGCGCGGTGGCGTCTTTGTCGCCTTTCTTTACTTTGGCGTCATAGTCGTCCCATGTGCGCATATATTCGCGCGCTTCAATAAACGCCGCCCGCATCACCTCAAAGTTGCCCATGCGCGTGGAAGGAAGCTGGTTCCGTGTTCCATAAACGCGTTTGGGATTCTCTCCGCTGGCAAACTTGATGGACTGCGGCGCGCCGGGAAAAATCAGTTCATCGCGGCCAAGACCGTATTTGTGCTTGATGACCACGGCCTGTCCGCCGATCATGTTGGCTGAGCCGTGCAGCAGCAGCGATGTGGTGACGCCTCCAGCCAGTGCGCGATAAATGGCTTTGTCACTGTAATCGAAAGCGTCATGCATCATCATGTGCGGCGTGATTGGGCTGGTAGGCTCGTTCACGTCGTCAGAGAGGGCAATGTGCGAATGGGAATCGATGATGCCGGGCATCACGAATTTTCCCGTGGCGTCAATCACCGTTGCGCCAGACGGAGCATTCACACTCTGGCCTACCGCGGCGATCTTGCCGTTGTGAATGTAGATGCTGCCGTTTTCAATCTTCCCGTGCGTCACCGTAAGGACGGTGCCGCCTTTAATGACCACATCATTGTGGATGGCCGGTGAGGACTGCTGCGTGTTTGCGGGCTGCTGCGCGATGGCAATACTGCTCAGCCAACAACACAATGACAGCAGCATCACCCAATACAGATGAGAGCGACGCGCCATGTTTGAACTCCTGAAAGAGGGAATGAAGAACTCGCGATTCTATGGCAGCAACTGGCAATTAGCAATTGGCAGTTCGAGAATGCATTTCGTCCCAGATGAGCAGCAATCAGCCATCAGCATTCAGCATTCAGCCTTGACACTTCAATGTGAAAAACCTTGAATGCGGAGGAAAGGAGTAAACGAAGGAATCAAATCGAAATCAAAACTCCTTCCGCTACCTCCGTTCCTCTGTGTTGCAGAGGTTTTCATTAATCGCGAAGCTGCTGCAGGTCTGAATGCTGAATGCTGATGGCTGAATGCTGAGTGCTACATTAATCGCATGCGCGCCGTAATCCAGAGAGTCAGCCGATGCCGCGTTACCGTGGATAGCAGCGTTGTGGGCGAAATCGGCCCCGGTCTTCTGGTGCTGCTGGGCGTAAACAAGACGGACACCGAGGCCGCCGCGGATTACCTGGTGGAAAAGATCATTGGCCTGCGGATATTTGAGGATACGGAAGGAAAAATGAATCTCTCCGTGCAGGACTCGGGTGGCGCCGTGCTGGTAGTTTCGCAATTTACGTTGTATGGCGATGTGCGCCGGGGCAAGCGTCCATCGTTTGACGGGGCGGCACGGCCAGAGGAAGCCAAGCGGCTTTATGAATACTTCGTCGCCAAAGTCCGCGCTACGGGGTTATGTTGCGAGACCGGCCAATTTCAGGCCATGATGGAGGTTGAGCTGGTGAACTCAGGACCAGTGACGATCATGGTGGATTCAGAAAAGCTGTTCTAAGGCTTTTTCTGAAATCCCGACCCTGAGCTTGTCGAAGGGGAGGGAACCCCTATGGGTACGGCGATCTGTGGGGCCGAGGGGGGTGCTCCGGCTAGCGTTGCGGTTACTCTCGCGCCTGTGTACCATTCCCGGCTATGAAACTGCGGCCCATATTCCTGGCGCTCTCCCTATTGGCGATTTCTACATCTGCAATCTTCGCGCAACCACGTTCGTCCGCCGCCACTTCGAACTATGAAACACAGCAACTGCTGCAAGCGCTGGCGGACGCACCCGGGCCTTCCGGCTTTGAAGAGCCGGTACGCAAGATCATGGTTGACCGCATGAAGCCTCTGTCTGACAAGCTCAGCTATGACGGCCTGGGCTCAGTGATCGCAGTCCAGGGGGCCAGCGGTCCGCGCGTTATGGTGGACGCGCACATGGACGAACTCGGCGGAGTCATCCGCCGCGTGACCAATGATGGCTATCTCACCATGCAGATGCTGGGCGGCTGGCTTGACCAGGCCCTGGTGGACCAGCGCTGGACCATCATCGGATCAAAAGGCCCGGTGCGCGCCGTAACCGGCATTCGCGATATTCACATCGTCCCGCAGGAAGAGCGGACAAAGGTTTATCCGCGGGAGTGGATCTTTCTTGACGTAGGCGCAAAGAACGCCGCCGAAGCCGCGGCCATGGGGCTGGAGCCGGGCGACCCTGTGGTGCCGGACGCTCCATTCGCGGTAATGAACGGGACGCAGAATTATCTGGGCAAAGGATGGGACGACCGGGTGGGCTGCGCCGTGGTGCTTGAAGCCATGAAGCGGCTGGCGCACACGCCGCATCCGAACCAGATTTTCTGGGTGGCGACGGTGCAGGAAGAGATTGGCCTGCGCGGTGCGCATACTTCCAGTGATATTGTGAAGCCGGAAATTGGGATTGCCATTGAAGGCGGCGTCACCCGCGACGCGCCCAAAGTCGGGCCGGAAGAGGCACAGGAGTTGCTTGGCGGGGGTCCGGCGCTTTTTCTATATGACTCCAGCGCCCTGCCGAACCTGAAGCTGGTGGCACTGCTCAAACAGACAGCCAAGGAAAAATCCATCCCGTTGCAGATGGACGTGATTCAGGGTTACGGCGATGACTCAGCCGAGATGCAGAAGAGCAACGGCGGCGCGCCGACAGTGAACCTTGTGGTCCCGGTGCGCTATACGCACTCGCACAACGGCATTATGAATCGCGGCGACTTTGACAAGATGGTGGACCTAGTGGTGGCCGTACTGCAAAAGCTGGACGCAAAGACGGTGGCGAGTTTGCGGGATTTTACGCCGTAATTCTTTTTACATCCCGTAGCGAGGGAGATCTATAGCCATAAAAATCCTTTGGGTCAAATCCAAAGAGGCTTTGCCATGATAGGGCTCTCTCGCTTCGCTTCGAGATTTCAGAAAACAGCCACTCAGGTTGAAGCCCGCAAAACTTCATCCGCAATCTTCGCCGCCTCCACCGCTGCCTTTACATCATGCACGCGGACGATGTGTGCGCCGTTGAGTACAGAAGCGGTCATGGCGGCGAGAGAGCCATGCAGGCGCTGGCCGGGCGGCGCGTCTTTGCTGTCTTTGCCATCTTTGCCGCCATGGGCCAGCGTTCTGCCGATAAAAGATTTGCGCGAGGTTCCGACCAGCAACGGATAGCCAAGTTCCCGTAGCTGATCGAGACCAGCCAGCAGCGGGTAGTTCTGTTCAAATTTTTTCCCAAAGCCGATGCCCACGTCGAGCATGATGCGGTCTTTGGCAATGCCTGCCGCAAGTGCGGCCAGCGCGTAATCACGCAACTCTGTTTTTACTTCGGCCACAATATCGGCTGAAGGCGGCAGGTTGCGCCACTCTTGCGGAACGCCGCGCGTATGCATCAAGACCACGCCGCAGGCCAGCTCCGCGACGGTTGCGGCCATCTGCCCGTCCCAGCGGAGGGCGCTTACGTCATTCACAATCTCGCATCCGGCGTTGACCGCGGCGCGGGCAACCACGGCTTTGTAGGTGTCCACGGACAAAATTGCGCCGGGCCGCTCGCGCAGCACGTCTTCAATCACCGGCGTGATGCGGCGCAGCTCTTCTTGGGGCGGAATGCCGCTGTCAATCACCGGCGTTCCCGGCCGGGTGGATTCGCCGCCAATATCCAGCAGGTCAGCGCCGTCGTCGAGCATCTTGAGCGCGTGGGCCACGGCATGGTCGCGGGCCAGGAATTTGCCGCCATCAGAAAACGAGTCCGGCGTGACGTTCAGGATGCCCATCACCAGCGTGCGCGGCCCAAGCTCCAAGGCGCGCGTGCGCAACTGCCAAACAAAG
>DATBCN010000483.1:0-2055 GCA_036270475.1 Candidatus Angelobacter sp.
CAGAAGCCAAAGGCAAATCCCTGGACTACGTTGAGTTTTTCACCATGGGCGAATATCACTGCATTGACGTTGCTTTTGAGGACAAAACGGCCATGCAGTTTGTCATCGAGCCTACTTTCACCCTGGAAACAGAACTACGCAGACTGGAAGACCGGCAACTGGCGTCCCCTCAAGAAATGGCCGCTCATCCACAGCCAATCCAACCGGCCATAACTTACCCCGGTCCCAGCCTTTTGCGGCAGGTAGTGGGTCAGTTTAAAACAACTGATCCACTGCCCATCCGCCGCCCGTTTCTCCCCGCGTGGCGTAAAATTGATTATTTGAGTGAGTCACACAGCCCAGCTCAGGAGCCGCTTGCCCCATGATTCGCAATGACATTTTGCAGAAGTTCCCTGATCTCTTTGGCGCCAAAAAGGTCAATGGCCGTGACGTGAACGTGGAAGAAGCCATTACCGCGCTGACGCGCGAGCTGCGTCCTGAGATTGCCGCCGCGCTCACCGCCCGCCGTGAACTGCTGGAATCTCCCGCACCCGTAAGGGAAAAGTATGCCTGGCCAAAATGGAACGAGAAATTTGAAGACCCCATCGCGAAAGAAGCTCTTATCGCTAAAAAAGGTCCCGCCGCCGCCGCTAAAGACCCGAAAGACGCACAGAAAAAAGACCAGAAAAAAGCTGGCTCGTGGACCTATCGCCAGATCGTGCAGGGACTGATTGACAACTTTCTTGGCCGCGAAACCGAATGGCGCTGGCGCTTGAATGACGAAGTGCCAGTCCCCGGGGACGCGCATCCGCTGAAGAATCCGGGCCTGGAGCTGACCGGCCCGTGGCATCCGCTGGATATGGCGTTTAATGCGCTCAACAGTCCCGCGCCCATGAACATGCCGGACTTTGAAGACGCCTCGCCCACTCATTTTCTCCCCGATGGCACGCCGGCGAACCAGCCAATCGGCGTATTTGCCGCGCTCAAAAATGCCAAAGACATTTTTGCCGGGGTCTGGAATGGCAAGCCTTATGAAGTCGTAAAGAAAGGCAAGACGCGCGCTTACACCATCAACAAACCGCCGGCACAGTGGCCCACGCGCTTTGGACGCCCGCCGGGCCTGCACATCAGCTATGACCACGTCACGGTGGACGGACGGCCCGCGCCCGCCACAATCGTGGTGGCAACGCTCTGGACGTTCAACAACTATGACTCGCTCAAAAACGTCGGCAGCGGCGTTTATTTTTACATTCCTAAATTGCAAACGCCCAAAGAAGCGCTGATCGTGGAAAAAATCCTCTCACGGCTGGAAGGGATGATTGACATTCCCGCGGGCACAATCAAGATCAAGATGCTGTATGAAGAGGGCAACGGTGGCCGTACGCTGCCCGCCATCGCGTGGACGCTGCGGCGGCGGCTCCTGGGCACCAACGTGGGCCGCTGGGACTACCTGGGCAGCCTGATCGAGATGTGGAAGGACGATCCCAAAGGCGTCTATCCTGACCCGCAATCCATCGGCATGGCTTCACCCAACATGATTGCCTATCAGCGCTTCAACGCGCTCATGATGCTGATGGGCGGCATGAAAAACGGCGAACTCGAAAATGCCGCGCCTATCGGCGGCATGGCCGCGGTAATGATTTACCAGGCCAATGATCCCTATGGCCGTTCCCGTTACAATCCGCTGGCGTTGCGCGCCATGGTGGTTGATAAACTGCGTGAGCGCCTCTTGGGACTCATCTTTGTCCCTGACGCGCATCTCTCCGCCGGGCAGCAGCCCACGCTCGAAGATATCCTGGCCAAAAAGGTCCAAGGCCGTCTTTATGATTGTTACCGGCAAAGCTGGGTCGCCAGCCCTGAGCCGGATTACGTGGCTGCGGGCAATGCGCCGCTGCGGGCCCAGGTGGAACAGTTGCAGGCAATTCTGGATGCGCCCAGACAAACCGCCAAGGTGAAAGACCAGGCCGTGCCCATCGCCTCCAGCGGACTCAGCGACGCCGAACGCAGCGTGCTGGAGTCTCGCGGACTGCTCGACCTCCAGGGCAGGATTACGCCGCAGGTCATCACCAGGGAATC
>DATBCN010000484.1:0-2614 GCA_036270475.1 Candidatus Angelobacter sp.
GCGATTGCGGTCCCGGATTCTGCTGTGGATTCTGCCCCGAAACAGCAGGGCCAGATGGTCCTGGGTCCTGCATGTACGGCTGCAGCAGCGCGCGGCAAGCTTCAAGAGGATGTTCGACGATCTGCTGATACATTTTTACGACTGGCGCAAGTTGCCAATCACGGAAAATAAATCCTGCGGCAAAGCCCAGAACCAGGACCGCCCCGCATACAGCGATCTGGCTGGCCCACTTCATCCATGCCGGTTCCTCGCGGCCTTTTTCACGTTGTGGCCGGTCCATGGAACCACCGGCCGAGGGAAGCTCGTCATCCTCATCGTCGCCAACTTCGGCGGCCGTTATCTCCACGGTCTGCGAATAACCCACGCGGATGGCGGAGAGCTTTTCAATGTTGCCGCCCACCCAGCCAAAACAGCCTTCTTCATCGGTGTGCGGATCGTAGACCCAGGCCACCTGCTGCGGGTTGGAAAAAAAGTTCTGCTGGATGAAAAGGTCATGCTCGGAAAGGAACACCCCAAATCCGGGATGCGAGTGGTACCAGCCTACAATCTTGTGATCGGGAAACTCCTTGTCCTTGATCTTGTAAATGTGCTCCCATGTGTCCTGGGTGAAGGTTACGTGAGCGCCGCCCTGCGCGGCGTTGATGCCGGCAATGCATGCCTCCACGGTCATGCGCTCATGCTCGGTGCTGCCGATCAGGACGCCGCACACCTCGGCTTTCATCGAACTGCGCGCATGCTGGCGAATCTTGCGCGCCACCTCGGCTTCCATTACCACCGCCGGCTGCGTGGACACCCGTACTTTTACCTTGGCTTCCTTTGCCATCAGTGCGCCGCTCCTACTGCCATTTGGCCCAGGACTTGCTTTTCATCGCCGCCAATCAGATATGCAATCTCGCGTTCCGCGGAGCGCGCGGTAAAAACGTCAAAGAGCGGAAGTCCGAGCCGGTCCAGAGTCAGGCCGCCGAATTTTTCACTGCCAGAGAAGCTGTGCGCGGTGATTACGGCCCGCATCTGACCGTCAGTGGCGCATTTACCTTGTGAGTAAGGCACCGTGCCGGCGGCAGCGAACAATTCTTCTTCCACGCCACAGCCGGGACATGCCAGTTTGTGAATCACATCGCGGCTGAATTCAAGAACAACATCTTGCGGACCCAGATTTTGTAAACCCAGATCGCGCCGCGCCCGCGCCAGCAACTGCGCCAGCGTGAGATCGCGCGATGATTCCTGAAGTCGAATGACCTCAGCAAATGTGTAGTGGCTCATGCACTCGGCGTTCTCAGTGTATTCAACCTTATATGAGGTATGGTTCAGCCCCTCAAAGATGAAACCCTTCCCCGCCAATACGGGAAGGCCATGCAGCAGCTTCACCGCTTCCTGCACCTGCATTCCGGCGATGATGGACGAAATGGTGGGCGTGGTGGCGACCTTGCCTTCAGTATCGTTTTCCAGCGCCAGCAGATTGCAGGACATGCGCTTGTTCAGGATGGCCCAATCGGTTTCACCCAGCGTGCATTCATAACAAGGCGGCTGCCCCGGCATGAACATTCGGGCCACGCCGTTGATGCCTTCAATCGCGCCGTCAATCCAGGGTTTGTTCATCTTCCAGCACGCACGGTTGATCCACAGGCGCGCTTCGCGGTTGTCCAGCCCGGCCAGGACCACATCAGCCCAGGCAAAAAGGCCCAGTCCCAGGCCATGCATCACATTGGCTGTAATGGCATGCACCTTTGCTTCAGGAAAAATATTGCGCACGGCGTCCGCGGCCGCATCGGCTTTAGGCCGCCCAACATCGCCGGCGCGATAGAGAATGCTGCGCGAGAGATTGGACGCCTCAATGGAATCAAGGTCCACGACCACGATGTTGGCGAAACCCAGCAGCGCCAGGTTCTTCAATATCTCATTGCCCAGCGCTCCCGCGCCGATCACCAGCACGCGCGCTGAACGCAGCTTCTCCTGGTCCCACCAGCCGATGAGGCGAAAGCGGCCGAACCGGTCCTCATTCGCGATGTTCACGGTTGCAGCGCCGGCCGGTGATGCCACGGACTTGTTCATCGTGCTCCCGCGGTGATTTCCGGCTGCAGGCGCAGGATGTCGCCTTCCTTGACGGCAGCGTCAGCCAGCGTTTGTGAATCCTGTATCTGCCGGCCGGAGTTTTTGTGGTGGAACTTATAGCTGAGCGGAGCACCATCCGGGCCGCTTTGCGGCAACTGCAACTTGTCCACCAGCACGGCGATAATGCGGTTGGCTGGCGCATCGTCCGGCAGCTCCACCGGTCCGCGCTTGTTTTCCGTTGAATCGTAGACCGTAACAGTTATGTTAGCCATGTGCTTTTTGAAATTCCTATCGTGCGGACACAACGTCTGCCGGGGCCTTGCGTACTTTTGTCTGGCGCACAAAATCCGCCAGCAGGTTTTTGGGTGCGCTCGCGCCGCTCACCATCTCCCAATCCGCTTCATGCAAAAGCGCGTCAGTGCTGATGGCAAAATTCAGGTTCTCCGCATCCGGTTCCATTGATCTGGCTACCTTGGAAGTAACAATGCCAAGCAGATTGCCTAACTCATCATAGACCGGGCCGCCGCTGTTTCCCGGGCTGATGGGCGCTGAAACCTGCAAC
>DATBCN010000485.1:0-1611 GCA_036270475.1 Candidatus Angelobacter sp.
CAAAAACCCTCCGACGCTGCAGCGCGAATGCTTGCGGTGCAGTTGCTAAATCGACGGCATCGGCGGGGCGCATGAGTGACATGGGGATGACAACTGCCAACGGCGTAGTGCAGGAGTGGCCGCTTGAAGATGCGCTGCCGGCGCAGTGGCGGCAATCCCTGGCAGGCGAGCCGGCGGCGTTGGCGAATTGGCAGCTGGTGGAAGGCGGAACATGGGATTGGCAGCCGCGAGGCATGCTCCTACACAAGAATGGTACGGAATGGGCCGCATTCTGCTGGCAGGCTTTGGGGCCTAGTGAACTCAAGCAGCTGAGAAACTTTGCCATTGAGCTTTCCGTGAGCGGCAAGGCCGCCGCGGCAGGCATCAGTTTTGGCCCGTACAAGGACTTCCTCACCGCCCTGGAACCGGCCATGGGGAAACGCCGCCTGCAGCTGGAAGTGGATGCGCAAGCAGGCACATGGACCTTTCGCGTTGACGGACGAGTGACTCCACGGTGTTGGTGGGATGGCGCCATTCATGGAACGGACGACATCCTGAACGGTATTTTTACCCTGAAGGCGCGCAGCGGAGATGAGGTACTGTTTGAAGACTTCCGGCTCAAAACGTTTGTTTCATCGTGCCGCGTGTCTGTGATCATGGCCTGCTACCGCTTTCAGCAGCGACTGCGAGTGAGCCTGAAAAACTGGTGCCATCAGAACTTGCCCTCAGGCGCATTTGAAATACTGGTGGTGAACCCTCAGAGTCCGGATGGCACACGTGAGCTGCTGGCCTCGGCGGCGCGAAGCTTTTCTCACGTAAGGGTGCGGGAGGTGGCGGTGGGACCCGACCTGGCAAAGAACAAGGGGACAATGCTGAACGCGGCAATCCGCGCCAGCCGGGGTGAGTGGATTTGGCTGACCGACGCCGATTGCCTGTTTCCATCAGATTGTCTTGGTACTGTGTTGAAGCAAATTGAAGGCCGGCATAACCGGCTCTTCTATGCTCAGAGGAGGTATCTGGGCGAGGCGCAAACTGATGGCCTTTTGTCCGGCCATCTTGACGGCATGAGAGACTTTGCCGAACTGGCCGCTGCCGCCGATAGCAGGCCTTTTGAGAATGCGCCGTGGGGTTATACCCAGATTGTGCATCGCTCAGTGCTTAACAGCCTTGGTTACTGCGAGCACATCAATCATTTTGCCCACTGCGATGACATTTTTGTGCAGGATTGCCGCCGCTGCAGAGTTATGCCGGAGCAACTGCCCGGCCTTTTCTGTTTGCATCTGCATCATCCGTTTTCATGGTACGGCACGGATGCATTTTTGTAGGAGAGTTTATGCCCAGCGTCGCTATCGGGATCCACGTTCACGCGGAGCCGGAGCAACTGCGCGCCACAATCGCGAGCGTATACGCGAACACGGCGCTGCCTTTTGCGGTGGTCCTGTTGCCGGATGGCCCCGATGTGGAAACCATCTCCGTGCTCACGGATTTTCTAGAGCTTCAGCAGTTAACCTCTGAAAGCGCTTGCGGCGCGGCTGCGTGCTTTAATCGTCTGGCAAAAAATACAGATGCTGACGTTCTGGTGCTTCTGGAGAGCGGTGTACGCGTGGCGCCGAACTGGCTGGCCTATTTACT
>DATBCN010000486.1:0-4031 GCA_036270475.1 Candidatus Angelobacter sp.
CAGCACGGGCGTTTGCGGTGAGAAAAATCCATCCGCGATTTTTTCGAGCCTGGCGGTTGCAGGATCGCCGCGCAAACGATAAACCCCGCCGCCAATACTGTCCGTTACGTAGACCGTGCCGTCAGAGGCAACGCACATATCGCCCAGCACCGCCGGGCCCGTTGTGCCGGGGTCAAAGCGATGCAGCACTTTTCCGCTGCTCGCGTCAATTTCCAGCAGCAGCGCTTTGCCTTCGTCTTCTTTGGGAAAACCACTGAACCCGGGCATGGCGGATGCGGTCATCCAGAGCGTCTTTCTTTTTGGGTCGGCGGAGACAGCCAGCGTGGGCCAGCGTTTGGCTTCAGCCGCAAGCGGCAATTCCTGTACCGGGCAATCCGCGCTGCCTGCCTTGGGCAGGGAGACGCGATACAGCGTATGGTGCTGCACACTGGAGACAACAAAACCGCCGGATGATTTTATATAAGCGATGTCTTCGGGCATGATGTCCGCCTGGGAGAGCGCGCAGACCAGTTCCGTCTTCTGCACCGGCTGAGCGCGGCCTTTCATTTGCGCGACGATTTTTTGTCCGGCATCGTCAGCCAGCAGCGGCTTCAGGTCATCGTCTTTGGCGATGTCATAGCTCAGTCCGGTGGCCGCGTATTTTCCCAGCCATTCAAGCGCTTCAGTCTTGTGTCCCATGCGGGCCTCCACTGACGCCACGGTGAGAAGATAACGCGGCGTAGGGCCCGGCAATTCACGTCCCATCTCCGTCAACAAGGCCCGGGCGCCCGGCCAGTCTTTCTGCGCAACCCGTTCGGCCATCTTTTTTCTTAGCTCCAGATAGTGGGCGCGATCAAGGGCATGTGAGGAACAGGCGAGCGAACCAACCAGCACAAGGCAAAGCGCAACCTTCAGGACATTGACCATGCCGGTTGGACGAAAGCGCGAGGATTTTGGCAGCACAGAATTGAAAGCCGCCCGATTATTAGTACTGCGAAGATACCGAGCGGCAGCCCCGGCAAGCCGTGGTGTTGGAACAGACTATGCGGCTTTCTCTTCCATTTCTTCCACCTGCTTTTCCACATGCTTGATCTCCGCGCGGTCCTTGCGGATATCCAGGCGCAGATGGGCATAAATGCTCATGTATTGGTTGGCGATCCAGACCAAAGCAAAGAGCGCGATCAGGTAGCCGCGCCAGTCGCTAAACAGGAGCTTGTATCGCGTAATGACGAGAAAAAGCGCCGCCACATAATGGCTGAAGCAGAATTCACAGGTAAAAAGAAAATAAAACTTACGGCGGAGCAAACTGCCGTTGTCCTCGCTCCGGCGGAGGCAATATTCGCGCGGCTCGCGGAAAACCTCTTCATGCGTGACCGTCCAGGCAATGCTGGCAATGGGGATGGCCAACACGAACAACGTGATGATTTGCACCGCGAGAGGCACTCTTAAGAGAGTAGCTTTCCATCTCCCCAAGTTGCCTTGGCTCTGAAAAACAGTGGCATAAAGCGTTTTTGGATTGAGAAATTCCCAGCCGAAAAACAAGGGAATTTACAATGCCTGTGGGATGGCCGCGCTGCTCTACTACATTACGGACCGCAGGCAGTTTCCGGGCGATGCCGGGGAGCAGGAGCGCAGGTTGCTCAAGAAAATTGCGGAGAGCGCGAACGCCGGAGTGGATATGATCCAGTTGCGCGAAAAGGACTTGAGCACGCGCGCGCTGGAAGCATTGGCGTTGCAGGCGATGGCCGTGCTGGCTGGTTCGCATACGCGGCTGCTGATTAACTCGCGTACCGATATTGCCCTGGCTTGCGGCGCGCACGGCGTACACCTGCCCAGCGATGATCTTGCTGCAAGCGAGGTGAGAACGGTCTTTTCTGGGACTGGCGGAAATTCGGCCAGCTTTGCTGCGCCCGGCTTAGTTACGCCCGGCTTAGTTACGCCCATCATTGGCGTATCAGCGCATTCAGCCGCCGATGTTGCCAGTGCAGAGGCGCATGGCGCTGACTTTGCCGTGTTTGCGCCGGTATTCGAGAAAAACGGAACGACCAGACCTGACGGCCTGGAGCAGTTGCAGCGGGTTTGCCATCGAACGGAAGCAGCGCAGCCTCCCCTGCCAGTGCTGGCGCTGGGCGGCATCACGCTCAGGAACGCGCGGCGGTGCCTGGAAGCGGGGGCGGCAGGAATCGCCGCGATCCGCCTGTTTCAACAGGATGATGTGGACGCGGTGGTGAAGACGTTGCGCGAAAATACTTAGCGGCGTTCCGCTGGGCGATTGTCCCTGATCAGCCAATGCAGAAAGCCGGAGATCAGGCTGAGCAGAATGGCGCCGATGAAGGCCGCGGCCCAGGTTTGCACTACAAAGCCGGGCGTTAAGGACGCCGCAAATTTAAGCATGATGGCGTTGATGACGATCAGGAAAAAACCAAAGGTAAAGATCGTCAATGGCAAGGTGAGCACCTTGAGCAGCAGGCCAAGGGTGGAATTGACAAAGCCAATCACAATGGCGGCAATGAGCGCGGCAATGAATCCATTGACGCTGAAACCGGGGACAAAGTGGGCCACAATCAGTAGCGATAAGGCGTTGATAAGCCAGCGAACCAGGAGTTTCATCGGCAAGTCCCTCTCTGGCGATAGTCTGCCTGGCTTTATTATTACAAAAACAAAGCCGCACCGTAGTGCGGCCTGGTCGAACGTTAGATTTCCAAAGCTGGATGGAAGACTTCCGCTTAGTTTTGAAGCTGCCGGAAAGTGTTGAAAAGCCCAATCAGCAAGATTGCGTGGACGACGATTCCAGCAATGTGCAACTCCGGGTGTCCGGAGATGAGAAGCATTGCCGTGTCACCGCCATATAGCACCATGCCAATGATAAAAGCGGCCTTGCTGCCTGACCGCGCGGCGATTCCCAGAAGAACAAAAATTCCGACAATCACAATATTTATGACCACGAGCCCAGTCATTGCACCGGGGCTGGCGGCTTTGCTGGTGGTAACGCCAGATCCGGACACGATGGACACGCCGGCGAGAACAAGAACGGTGTTGAGCGCGGAAAAAATGGCGATGGCGAAAAAGAGGTTGGCGCCTTTCACCGCCGCTGGGCCGCTGCCAGCGACAGTGGCGGGTGACGTTGCCTGACGCGGATTGTAAACCGTTCCGCCAACGCCTGGCCCGCCATAAACCGCGCCTCCGGTGGGGCCGTTGTAAACCGTTCCGCCGGCTGGACCGCTATACATGGAACCGGTTGTGCCCGGCGGCATGCCGTTTGAAGTGCTGCCCGGACGGGGCGAGACGCCGCTGGCCGCGCCCGGCTTGGCTTGCGGACCAGGGCCGCTATAGACCGTTTCTTTCTTAGTCCCTGGTCCCAGGGTGGTGTTGGGCATGATTTCTGCTCCCTTGAATTTGTAGTGACTGCGTTGGGGGAAGAGGAATCATACCGCCGATAGAAATTGCCAAGGCAAAAAACCAGAGGTTACGAAGGTAACCTGCGCGGACAAGCCCTGGATAGGTTCACAGGAGAAACTCACTTCACAAAAATAGCTTTCGGCATCATCACATGCACGCCCTTGTTGCCGTCAACCAGTTCGGTCACGTCCACGTCTCCGGCCACGCTGGTGAGCATGTAAGCGTCATCGCGGCTGAGGTGTTTGGCGTTTACCAGAAAGTCAATCATCTCGCGTACAGCAATGCGCGTGGCTTCATGCAGCTCAGGATGAAAACCCATGCTGATGTAGTGCGTAGGCGTTTCGGCGCGCGGATATTTCTGCCCTGTGCCTTTGTGCACGATGAATTCCAGCGTTCCGACCAGAGAAGTTTCCATCGCGGTGATGTCCACTTCACCATTGCCCTGGCCGGCGTGTCCATCGCCAACTTCAAACAGCGCGCCTTTGGCATGCACGGGCAGAAAGAGCGTTGTGCCCGCGACAAGCTCTTTGTTGTCCATGTTGCCGGCGTGGAGGCTGGGTGGAGCACTGTCTATGCGGCCAAAGCCTTCCGGCGGCGCCACGCCCATGCTGCCGAAGAATGGATGTAGCGGGATCTCAATGCCCGGCGCAAAC
>DATBCN010000487.1:0-7257 GCA_036270475.1 Candidatus Angelobacter sp.
GCGGCCGGGGCCATTCTGCATTACGTCCGCTCCACGCAACGCGGCACGCTGGAGCACGTTGACCGCATCGGCTTTTATGATCGCCAGGAGTATCTGGTGCTGGACGCTGTTACCGTCCGCAACCTTGAACTGGTAGAGCCGCTCTTTGCCAACACCGGAAATGAAGTTACGCTCTTCCGCGCGCTTGATGCCACGCTCACGCCCATGGGCAAGCGCCTGCTGCGCTCATGGATGCTGCGGCCCTCCATCGAAATCGGAGAGATTAATCGCCGGCTGGACGCCGTGGAAATGGGCGTGAAAGAATTTGTTTCCCGTGAAGAATTGCGCCGTGCTCTGGAAGGCGTGCTCGACATTGAACGTCTGTTGAGCCGCGTCACGCTTGAGACCGCCAATCCACGCGACGTGCTGGCCCTGTGCGCCAGCCTGAACCGCCTGCCCCGCATCAAGGCCGCGGTTGGAAAGCTGGCAGCCGCGCGTCTGATGGAGCTGAATTCCCTGCTGGATGAGCTGGCCGATCTGCGCCAGCGCATCGAAAAAACGGTCGTGCCTGAACCACCGCTCACGCTGGCCGATGGCGGCGTGATCGCCGCGGATGTCGATAATGAACTGGACGGCCTGCGCAACCTGAGCCGCAACAGCAAACAATACATCGCCCAGATTGAAGAGCGCGAACGCAAGCGCACCGGCATCAACTCGCTCAAGGTCAAATTCAATTCAATTTTTGGCTACTACATTGAGATCAGCAAGGTAAACCTGCACCATGCTCCAGCGGACTATGAACGCAAGCAGACCCTGGTAAATGCCGAGCGCTTCACCACTCCAGAACTCAAAGAGTATGAAGCCAAGGTGCTGGACGCGCAGGAAAAGATCGTGGAGATTGAGCGGCGGTTATTTACCGAGCTGCGTACCGCCATCGCGGCGGAAGCTCGCCGCATCCGGCAGACGTCCCTTGCGCTCGCAGAGGTGGATGTGCTGGCTTCACTGGCCTTCATCGCGCAGAACCGTGGCTACTGCCGGCCCAGGTTTGCAGCGGAAACCGCGCCCAATTCCCCTAATTCTGCCGATTCCAGCGAACTGGAAGTCATTGAGGGCCGTCATCCGGTGCTGGAGCAACTGGAGCTGACCGGCAGCAATGATCGTTTTGTCCCCAATGATCTTTACCTGAATTCCAGCAGCCACAGCATTCTTCTGATCACCGGGCCGAACATGGGTGGCAAGTCAACCTACTTACGCCAGACCGCGCTCACCGTCTTGATGGCACAGATGGGAGGATTTGTTCCGGCTCGCTCCGCACGGCTGCCTGTCGTGGACCGGATATTCACTCGCATCGGCGCCAGTGACAACCTTGCGCGTGGCCGCTCCACCTTCATGGTGGAGATGACCGAGACGGCGGCGATCCTGAACACGGCGACATCACGCTCGCTGATTCTACTGGATGAAATTGGCCGCGGTACCGCTACCTATGACGGGCTTGCGATTGCCTGGGCCGTGATTGAATACATCCATTCCACTAGCCGGGCCAAAACGCTTTTTGCCACGCACTATCACGAACTCACCGAGCTTGACCGGTTGCCGGGCGTAAAGAACTTTCATGTGTCCGTAAAAGAAAACGCAGGTGGCATCGTCTTTCTGCGGAAAGTAGAAGCTGGATCAGCCGACCGGAGCTACGGTATCGAGGTGGGCAAACTGGCGGGCCTTCCGCCGGAAGTAGTCGTCCGCGCAAGAGAAGTGCTGCATGAGCACGAAAGCGCGGAACAGCAAACCACGGCCCATCTGTCCGCTGCGGCAAAAGGGCCCTCGCCACGGATGCAGCTCACCATGTTCACGCCGCTCTCGCAAAAAGTTGTTGACCGCCTGAAAGACGCCGACCTGAACAACCTTACGCCCATGGAAGCCATGAATCTTCTATGGGAGCTGAAAAAACAAATGGAGTGATCTATGCGCAAAGACCCAGTGTGTTTTTCCTGCTTGTACTTGGACTGACAGGCAATATCGCGTTAGGGCAAAACCTGCAAAATCCCTCCGCAACCCCTCGTCATCCCCTGGATGTTGCGCAGATAAGACATGTCGCCAAAAGGCGTCATCTCTATGACGCATTTTTGCTGCTTTTATGCATAGAATTTCACGCAAAAATTCCCTTAATACTTCCTCGGAATCCTGCTACTCAGGGTTATACTTTCCGCAACGTCTCTCAGACATTTTGCAAGTACCCTTGATGCTGGCCGCTTTTCGTCCTCTTCCGGGCGCTTCTGTTTTTTATTGCTGAAGGCGTGATCGGTGCGGTCTGCTCAAATCAGGGCCCGTACACGCAAATTGGCAAGGAAGCCCTATGAACGCTGTCCGCTTCGTTTTCCCCCCGGTGCTTATTCTTGCGCTGGCATCCTGCAAACCTCTCACGCCAGAGGTCACCTCACGGGACTGCACCGTCCCTGCGGTGCCAACAGGGTTCACCCGTATATTCATCGGCGCTCCGGCGCGTGGAGGCCAGCAAACCGGCGTCAGCGCCAATGACCCGCTGGACGGCACAACCGCGGACAAGTTCGACACGGTTCTGCGGACGATCGCTGAAGGCGAGCACCCAACCTGGGGCGCACAAAAAAACATTGCGCCGGAAAACCTGATCGTCTGCATGGCCAGCGGCACATTCCAGACCAACGGCACATATGACTACATCATGCATCTGGGACATACACAGGGCAGCCAGCGCGGCTTTACCGTGGAAAAGAACTGGAAAATTCACGGGCGCGGCGTTGACCGGACCAAACTGCAACTTGCCGGATTCATCCCGGACCAGTTTATCGACAACAGCGGATCGTCCTTCGGCGGAGGACGTAACGTTGCCATCAGCACTCACTCTGAGAATTCGTCAGGGGTTGAAGTGTCTGACCTCACCATTGATGGCAATCATGACCAACTGACTGCTCCCGGTGGACTTGCCTTGGACCTGGGGGCAATCGTTCTTCGCTCTGAGCAGGGCAACCACTGGATCCATAATGTCAACGTGATTGGAGTATCCGGCGATGCCGGATTCAGAAATGTTTTGTATGAGACTTTTGCCGTGCAGATCTGGGGCAGCAGCCTGGCGCTGGATGCGCACGCAAGCACTGGAAATCTGATTGAAAACGTGACCGTGACCAGGCCAGGACGCGCCATGACCAGCGGCTCGCCCCCCGGCGGCGCGATGGATGGAATTGTCGTTAACACGGCAATGGCTGAAATCCGCAACAATGTTGTGGAGGGATATCTGATCGCCTATGGCGGCTGGGCCATGGATGGGGTCTGGCTCCATGACAATATTTCCAGAGATTCATACTATGGTTTTAACGCGGACAGCTTCACCAACAATGGCGTGATACTTCAATCAAACCAGTTTATTCACCCCGCGCGTTACGGGATAGTGATGGGAGGAGGAGGAGCCAACCAGTCATTCTCCAACTGGAGTGTCCTGAACAACACCATTCAGATGAATGCGGACGGTTCCATTGGCATTGTTTTACAGGGACAGGTGCAGAATTCGGTTTTTACCCGCAATACCATTCAGTCCGACGGCAGCGGCGCCCACAATCTGGCGATTCTCAGCTATTCCTTCAAAAGCGGCCTGGAAAACTTTAACAACAGCTTCCAGGACAATCACATTGATAAGGCCCTGCGCATCGATTTTTCCCAGGACCCCAACTTCAACAGTAATTGCCGTTTTCAGAACCGTGACCTGCAGGGTCTGGCGCGGCAGGATTTCCCTGACAACAGCTCATCCCAGTGCCATTAAGCGGGCCTGGCTCGGGACTGTAGAAGGGGCAGCTTTTCCGCCAATAGCCGGACCCGGTATGCGAGCGCCGAAGTTCGTATAATCGGTGAAGCATGTCAACAACTGACACCCTTCGCCAGCAGGTTGGACAACTGCTGATCCTCGGCTATGACGGACTTGCCCTTGACAGCAAGCTGCGCACCACCCTGGCCACGCTGCAGCCCGCCGGCGTCATCCTTTTTGCGCGCAACATTGAAGCGCCGCGCCAGACGTGGCAGTTGCTGCGTGACTCGCAGGCCGCCACGCGCGTTCCCATGTTTCTTTGCGTCGATCTTGAAGGCGGCACGGTGGACCGCCTGAAGAAAGTCATTGCGCCCGCGCCTTCCGTTCAGGACGTGTTTGCCACCGGCAACCGCAAGTTGTTCCGCATGCATGGCAACGTGCTTGGGCTGGAAGCCCGTGCGCTGGGCTTTAACACGGATTTCGCCCCGGTCTTCGACCTTGGTTTTGAAGCTTCGCGTTCCGTGCTAACCACCCGGACGGCTTCGGCCGATCCAAAAACCACAATCGTCTACGCCAAAGAGTTTCTGCGCGGTCTGAAAGCGGCCAAGGTCCTGGGCTGCGGCAAGCACTTCCCCGGACTGGGAGAAGCCAATCTGGACAGCCACCACAGCATGCCCGTGGTGCAGAAAAGCTGGAAGAAGATGTGGGAGGAAGATCTGGTTCCGTATCGCCAACTCCGCCGTCAGGTCCCATTCGTAATGGTGGCGCACGCCACTTATCCTGAAGTCACTAATAATCAGATGCCGGCGTCGCTTTCCCGCAAATGGATGCAGGACATTCTGCGCAAGAAAATCGGCTACAACGGCCTGATTATCTCTGACGATCTGGAGATGGGCGGAGTCCTTTCCACCGGCGAGATTGAAGACGTGGCCGTGGAGACGTTGCGCGCGGGCGCTGATATGTTCCTGGTATGCCACAATCAGGAGCTGGTCTGGCGCGGTTATGAGGCCGTTTTACGCACTGCCGAGCGTGACAGCAAATTTGCCGCACATGTGGCCAAGGCAGCACAACGCGTGCTGGCCTTCAAGAAACGTTCCGCTGAATTGCGCGGCTTTGCCGCCGAACCCAAAGCCAAAGTGGTGGAAAAACTAAAAAAGCTCGTCGCGGATTTCACACGCATTGTGGGCGCCGGAGTGGTCGATGACCGTTTGCACACGGCCAGGGAGATAAACGCTTGATAGTTGCTGGAGTTATGAGTGGGACATCGGCGGACGGGGTGGATGTGGCGGTGGTAAGCATACAGGGCCGCGGCTCGTACCTGAGCTTTGATCTGCTGCTTCATGATCACATCGAGTATCCCAAAGCAGTCCGCAAGGCCGTTCTTGCCGCGATGAACGCCGGCAGCATCAGCGTGGCGGAGCTTTCGCGGCTGAATTTTCGTTTGGGAGAGATCTACGCAGAGGCGGTCCGCCGGGCGCAGAAGAAAGCAGGCGCAACCAAAATCGATTTGGTGGGCTGCCATGGCCAGACCATCTACCACCAGGGCGCCGCCGAGTCTTACCTGGGGAAAAAAATCGCCTGTACATGGCAGACAGGCGAAGGCGCTGTGGTGGCCATCCGGCTGGGTTTGCCGGTGGTATCGGATTTTCGCCCCGCGGATATGGCCGCCGGCGGCAAAGGTGCGCCGCTGGTCCCTTTGCTCGACTATGCGATTTTTCGTTCCAAGAGCAAGGGACGGATCGTGCAGAACATTGGCGGCATCGCCAACCTCACCGCCATTCCAGCGGGAGCAGGCCCGGAAGGGATGATCGCTTTTGATACCGGCCCGGGAAACATGGTGGTTGACCGCTTAATGCAAATGCTGTTCAACAAGCCATATGACGAGGGCGGCAAGGTGGCCCGCCGGGGCAAAATCCTGCCGTCAGTGCTGGAAGGCGCGTTGGACGCTGCGTATTTCAAGCTGGCGCCGCCTAAAACCGCCGGTCGGGAAGAGTTCGGCAGCGAATACGCCAAGGCATTTCTGCGCCGCTGTGGCAAGGCCGCCCAAGCAGACGTGATTGCCACGGCAACCGCGCTCACGGCTGCATCCATGGCGCAAGCCTTGAAACGGTTTGTACTGCGGAATGAAAGATACCGTGATTGGGTCGTTTCTGGCGGCGGAACACAAAACGCCACGCTGATGGAGATGCTGAATCGTGAAGCCACCGCTCTGGGGCTGGCACTCCGGCACTCGGATGATTTTGGCGTACCCAGCCAGGCCAAGGAAGCAGTGGCTTTCGCTCTGCTGGCATACCAGACCTGGAACGGCCAGCCGGGCAATGTTCCGTCAGCTACCGGCGCTCAGCGCCCTGCCATCCTGGGAAAGATTTCTTATGTTTGACCACAGAGAGCAAAAAAAAAATAACCACAAAGGACACAAAGGGACACAAAGATGTGTGCCGCAATCGCAAGCTCCTCTTCGTGTTCCTTCGTGTCCGTTGTGGTTTAAGGTTTTCAGTTTGCTGCTGTGCGCGGCTCTGCTCTCCTGTGCCAGCAAGCCCGACGCGAATACTCTGGTCATGATTATTGAAAGCAGCCCCGCCAATCTTGATCCGCGCGTGGGCACTGACGCACAATCCGAGCGCATTGATGAACTGATCTTTGATCCGCTCGTCCATCGCGACGAGCATTTCAACATGGTCCCATGGGTGGCGGAAAAGTGGGACACTCCTGATCCGGTCACATATGTCTTCCATCTGCGCCAGGGCATTCACTTTCATGATGGCCGTCCGCTGACCTCGCGCGACGTCAAATGGACGCTCGACAGCATACGCGATGGCTCGCTCATTACGCTCAAGACCACGACGTATAAATTGGTGGCCCGCGTGGACGCCCCGGACGACTCCACCGTCGTCGTCCATCTTTCTGAACCAGACGGAACGCTCCTCTACAACGTCTCAGAAGGCGCATTCGGCATTGTGCCTTATGGCAGTGACAAGCGTTTCAACCGCAATCCGATTGGCTCAGGGCCGTTTCGCTTTGTGCTGCAGGAGCCGGACAGCCAGGTGGTCCTGGAGCGCAATGACAGCTATTGGGGCCAGCACGCCAAAGTTGAGAGGGTCCGTCTCTCCATTGTGCCGGACGCCACCACACGCGCTCTGGAACTGCGCAAGGGCAGTGCGGACATCTCCCCCAGCGGCTCGCTCAGCGCGGACATGGTGGGCACGCTGCGCCGTGAACCCAATCTTGAAGTTGAGCAACAACCAGGCACCGTGCTTTCCTATCTTGCTTTCAATCTGCGCGATCCAATCCTGAAAGACGTGCATGTACGCCAGGCGCTGGCCTTTGCCATCGACCGGGGCACAATCCTGCATTATCTGTTCGGCGACCAGGGCCGCCTGGCGGACAGCGTGCTTCCGCCGCAGCACTGGGCCTATAGCGGTGATGTGGCGCACTATCCCTATGATCCGGCGAAAGCGAACTCCTTGCTGGATTCAGCCGGATACGCGCGCGGAAATGATGGCACGCGC
>DATBCN010000488.1:0-4292 GCA_036270475.1 Candidatus Angelobacter sp.
TAATGCGCCTTGGCGGGATTGTTGGCTTCGGCTTCCTGCAACGCTTTTTTTCTGCGCCGGCTCAGAATAAACGGACGGCGGCGGCGGCGCTCCACTCGCGTGTCAATCTTTTTCCAGAAGCCCCAGAAGTAATCGACGGCGGAGATAACGGAGACGGCCACCATGAACCAGATCGCCATCTTCGCGACCAGGTCCACGTCAAGAACAAACGAGAACAGGCGCAGGTTGAAGCGCCATACGTCCCAGCGCAGGGCCAGAATCGTGGCCACCACGGAGACGATCTGCACTACCATTTTGAGCTTGCCCAGCTCGCTGGCCTCGATGGTAAAGCCCTCTGACGCGGCAATGGAGCGCAGACCGCTGATCAGGAATTCCCTGCCGATAATCAGCACCACCACCCATATATTCACGATCTCCGGGCTGAGGCGCAGCAAGGTGATATAGCAGGCGGCAATCATCAACTTGTCGGCCAGCGGGTCCAGCAACATGCCCATGGTGGTAATCTGGCCGCGCCGCCGCGCCAGATAGCCATCCAAGCCGTCAGTGATTGAGGCCAGAATAAACAGCCCAGAGGCCAGGACCACGCGCAGCGTCTCCTGCCGGGGGTCTTTCGCGCTGAAATAGGGCGTGGTTAAGATCCATATGATCAGCGGGATAGCGGCAATCCGCGACAACGTGATGTAATTTGGCAGGTTCACGGGGAAACGCGCCGCCGGGGCTGCCCTGATTATCCTTGGATTTGAGCCTCAGCGCAAACTATGTTTTTGAGCTTGCCGTCGCTGTCTGAGGAGACCATAGAGTGTGTAGAATTGAAAGAGACGGCAACAAGTGCCGTCTCTTTGGCTATGATATCGTACGCGCCGCTGTTTGTTACTCTCCCCTTAGCGCCTCTACTGGATCCACGGTTGCCGCTCTGCGTGATGGCAGATAGCTTGCCAGCATTGCGGTGGCCGCCATACCCAATGACACTGCGGCGTATGTGATCAGGTCCACCGGCTTCACGCCGAAGAGCAGGGCCGACAGAAAGCGCATGGAGAGGGCCGCTGCAACCAGTCCAAAGGCCACGCCGATTCCAGCAAGCACCAGTCCATGGCGGACGAACATGCCAGTCAGCTCCTGCCGCTGTGCGCCCAGCGCCATGCGGATTCCGATTTCGCGCGTGCGCTGCGAGACTGAATAGGCGATCACGCCGTAAATTCCCACCGTTCCCAACAACAGCGCCATGGCGCCGGCCACGCCCAGCATGAGCAGCGTGAAGGAAGTCCGGGCCATCGACGTGCGGTAGTAATACTCTTCAGTGTGAACGTCGGCCAATGGAAGATTGGGATCGACCGACCAAACGGCTTGCCGCACTTCTTTCATCAGGCTTTCTGTTCCGGCGCGTTGCGTGCGCAGCGCAAAGGACACATCGCGGACGCCCTGCACCTTCTGGCCTTCAAAGTTGGTCATCAGAATGGGCCAGTAGGCGGATTTTGCGGGTTCCTGGTTGACGCCATCGTCGTAAACGTCAGTCACCACGCCGATAATTTCCCGCCAATCGTCAGTGTTGCCCACGCGTACGCGTTTGCCCAGCGCCGCCGCGGGCGAGCGCCACATCTCGCGCGCCGTGTTTTCCGAGACGAGCGCAACCGGAGTTTTGTTATTGAGGTCGGTCCACGTAATGTCGCGTCCCGCGGCCAAGGGCGTGCCCATGGTGGCAAGAAGGCCCGGCGAGATGTATTTGAAGCGGCGCAGGGCCGCCAATTCTCCCGGGCGATAGGAATGGTCTTCAGCAAACACAGGATCTAAGCTGTTGTTGCCGTCCATGGGAACGCTGGTTGCGATCCCCGCGGACGTTATACCCGGCACCGCTTCCACCTTGTGGAGTATTTCTTCCAGTTTGCGCGCCACGTTTTCATCTTCAGCCACTTCACTCTTGGGTATCGAAAGCGAAAAGATCTGGAGGGTTTCCGGCGAGCGAAAGCCCGGCTGGACCTTGGTCAACGCGGAAAATGTCCGCGCCATGAGTCCGGAGCAGATCAGCAATACCAGCGCCAGCGCTACTTGCACCACCACCAGAACGCTGCGTGCGCGATGCTGATCGCGGCTCTGGCTTGCGCCTCTTGCGCCTTCACGCAGTCCCGTGGCCAACCGTGCTCCTGCATACTTAAAGATGGGAATCGAGCCAAAAAGTATGCTGGCCAGCAGGGCCGCGCACAGAGTAAACAAAAGCACCGTGCCGTCAACGCCAATTTCATTTACGCGCGGCAGGCCTTTGGGCGCAACTGCCACCAGAAAACGCAGAGCGCCATAGGCCAGTCCCAGTCCCAGCAGGCTGCCCATCAGCCCCAGCACAATGCTCTCAAACATCAACTCGGAAGCAATGCGGCTCCAGCCTGCGCCCAGCGCGGCACGGATGGCCAGTTCCTGGCGGCGTCCGTCCACGCGCACCAGCACCAGGTTGGCCACGTTGGCGCATGCAATCAGCAGCACCAGCGCGATTGATCCCATCAGCACCCACAGCACTTTGCCCACGTCGCCTACCACTTTGTTTTTCAGTGGAGCGATGTTTGGTCCCAGGTGAGCATCTTCAAACATCTTCAGGCTAAAGCCCGGAGGCGCCGGAAAACTCTGGCCCACGATTGGCAACATGCGCGCCACGTCTGTGCCGGCTTGTTCAACGGTGACGCCCGGTTTGAGCCGGGCGATGGCTAAGTAACTGAAGTTGCCCAGGAAAACCTTGTTGCGATCGAACTGAAAGGGAATCAACAGCGCGGGATCTTCCTGGTCAAAGAAATGAAAGCCGGCCGGCAACACGCCGATGATCTGCCGCGGCTTGCCATCCAGCTTGATCGTTTGTCCCACGGCGTTCCTGTCGCCGGCGAATTTGCGCTGCCAGTAGCCGTACATGAGCAGCGCGGTGTCAGGGCTGCCGGGCGTGTCGTCCTGGCGCGTGAATCCGCGCCCCAGAATCGGCGTTGCCCCAAGAATGGAGGTCAGGCCGTCCGTCACGCGCAACACCCGTACCTGTTCCGGTTCGGTCACGCCGGTCACGCTTCCGGAATCATTGGTCATCATGCCAATGTCCTGCATGGTTTGGTTCTGGTCACGGTAGATGAAGTAATTTGAAGGCGCGCCCGGCAGCTCCTTGATGTTGAGGCCCGGCGCGGCGTGGGCCACGCTCACCAGTTGTTCAGCATGAGGATAAGGCAGCGGCTTGATCAGGATTCCCTCAAGCACGCTGAAGACCACGGTATTGGCCCCGACCCCCGCAGCCAGCGTGATGAGCGTGACGGCGGTGAACATGGGAGTGCGGCTGAGACGCCGTAATACCTGCTTAAGTTGAGACTGGAAATATCCCATGGGCAAAGGCTCCTTCGGCGGCCCGCTGGCCCAAGCGGGCACACATAATGGGTGACGAACCACGGCGTACGTTTATTAGTACGCCAACGGAAGGAAATAAGTTGCACGAAAAATTGGCGCGCGGCTTAGACCACGTAACCTACCTTCTGGAAAAGACCGCTCCATGGCCATACGCATCGCCGGAGAATCCGTGCGGCCACGTTTTGCCGTCCATGCTTATGCCGGGCTGGTCGCTTCCAGGGTCACGGAATTTTTCATCCAGCTTCAGCGCGCCTGTTTTCGGATCGAGATTTACAATGTACATCCGGTGTTCGGCATACTCGCCGGAGTTGAGCAGAATGCGTTTGCCATCTGTGTCAGCAGCGATCCAGTGCGGGCCCTGCTTGTCATTGAGTGGCACCCGCGACACTTCACGGACGTGCGCAAGATCAGAAATGTCATACGCTGCCACGGCGTGGGCCGTTGAGAGGGTCTGAATCCAATAGTGGCCAATGAGAAGAGGAACGCCACAGAATTTGCCGTCAAAGGTGTACACGTGGCGTACCTGTGGATCGTCCCGGTCAATTCCTTCCAGCGCATACAGCCCGCAGGAAAATGTGTGGATGAGCACAGTCTTGCCGTCACTCAGCAGGTGCGGCTCGCCGGGAAGCATCTGCTCTGTGCCGTGTGGACCCTGGGGCAGCGGGATGGTGCGCAACAGCTTCAAGTCAGAGAGCCTCCAGAGTTGGATAGTGTGCGTTTTTCCGTCCGTGGGGAAGTGCATGGACATATTCGTGCTCAGCGCGCGGTCGAGCTTTGGGGCTTCCACGACGCTATAAGGGCGGATGGGTTCGTCCTTGACGGACGGGTCCATGGCGCTTCCGGCGCGAATAAATTTTCCTTCCTGCGTGAATTCCACCAGCCCGCCGCCATCTGACTTTGGTTCGTGGCCGCCGCGATATTGAAACGTC
>DATBCN010000489.1:0-5460 GCA_036270475.1 Candidatus Angelobacter sp.
ATTAAGATTTAAGTTCGATTTTGAAATTGAAATTCAATTTCATTTTCAAAATGGAACTTTCCGGAGATTGGAGATCTTGCGGTGCCCTGCCCCCATTTCAAGCCCTTGGCCCTGCTGCTTTGCCTGGCGGTTCTCGCGGCGATTCCCCGGCGGTCCCACGCCCAGGAAAATTATTTTGTTACCTACACCCATCACATGGAAGAGCCGGGCAATCTGGAATTTGCCACGAAATCAGTGAGCGGATTTCCCCGGGCGGGAAACAGCTTTCTGGGAAACTCCGTTGAGTTTGAATACGGAGTAAAAACCTGGTGGACGGCCGAGGTCTACCTGGATTCCCAGACCACCGCGAATGAAAGCAGCGTGTTCACCGGCTTTCGCTTTGAAAATCGCTTTCGCCCACTGCTGCGGGAGCATTGGATCAATCCCGTGCTTTACGCGGAGTTTGAAAATATCAATGGCGCGAACAAATCATTGCTGGAAGTGGTGGGGCATGACGGAGCAGCGGATTTCCTGGACCGCAATGACCGCAGCGAAAAGAAGAGGGAAGTGGAGCTGAAGCTGATTCTGGGCAGTAACTTTAAGGGCTGGAATGTTTCAGAAAACTTTATCGCCGAGAAGAACATCAGAAACGCCCCGTGGGAGTTTGGATACGCTGTCGCCGTGAGCCGTCCGTTGTCACTGGCGGCAAGTCCGAACCCATGCCGCATCTGCCGTGAGAATTTTTCGCTGGGCGCGGAGCTTTATGGCGGCCTGGGTGATCGCTACAGCTTTGGCCTGCATGACACATCGCATTATCTGGCTCCAACCATGGCTTTTCGTTTGCCCAACGGCCCTACGTTCATGGTATCGCCCACGGCCGGGCTCAACGGCAACAGCCATGGTTTTTTGCTGCGCTTTGGCGTGTCCTATGAAATTGACCAGTTCTTTTCCCGGCTGAAGAGGAGGTAAACGGAAAAATGACTTTGCGAAAAACATTACTGTCTGCCGCACTCATGCTGGGAGCTACATTGCTGTTTGCCTCCGTTGGCGACGGGCTGTGGATGACCAAAGTCCCGGACAAGGCGCGCAACCGCCCGAACCCCTATGACAGTGAGTCCGCTGCCGTGGCGTCCGGCGCGAAACTCTTCCGGCAGAACTGCTCCGCCTGCCATGGCGGCGAAGCCACAGGGCTGAACAAGCGCCCGAACCTGCACTCTGAACGTATCCGCGCCGCCACTCCGGGTGAGTTGGAATGGCTGTTGAAAAATGGAAGCATGAAAAACGGCATGCCCTCCTGGTCGCGATTGCCGGAACAGCAACGCTGGCAAATTGTGAGCTATCTCAAGAGCCTGCAATAACAACGCTGAACCCAAGACACGAAGCAACTGAATTGCTTTTAAATCCGAATCCTCGTGTCCTGTGTGGTTGAGGTTTCCGGTGAGCTTGTTAGTTAGACATCCCGCGAAAAATCATAGAACACCCTGAACAAGTTGCCATCCAGGTCGGCTGCAGTGAACTCATGCAATTTCCATGGTTTCGGCCCAGGCGGAGAAATGATTTTTGCCTGGCTGTTACGCCACAACTCATACAACTCATTGACTTCTTCAATACTGTTGAGATTGAGCCAGATCACAACTGGCGCGGCGTTCCGGTATCCTCCTTCTCGAAAACCGCGGCCCGTGAGGAAGATTCTGCAATGCCCTCTTGATATTCCGGCAATCCCCTCACCATCTGCGCCGCCCCAATCGAGCGTAAACCCAAGATTTTTAATGTAGTAGGCGGCCGCCTGGTCAACATCATTGACCGGTATCTCGGGTACTGCACCGGGAAGTTCATGTGCCATTTCCATTCCATCTCTCCCGCTCAAAACAGCAAGCCCCAAGGTTGCTAGTTCCCGTTAGGCCGTCTTTCCCGCTCGTACGGTTTCTCCAGATATTTTCGCGCTTCATCCAAAGCGCCTTGCGTGGGGTCTCCGGTCTGGATGGCCTGGCGATATTCATTGACCGCGCGTTCACGCTGGCCAGTGGTGTCAAAGATTTTGCCCAGCATGATGTGGCTCCAGACTTCAGTCCAGCGCGGCTCGCCATCGCCATTGAGCGATTCGCGGAACTCATTCGCTGCCGACTGATAATTGCGCTGCATAAAGAAAATGTCGGCAATGCGGTAGTGGGCCAGCGAGCTGTTTTTGTTTACGTCCAGCGCCTTGTTCAGTTCGGTAAGCGCCTCGGAGAGATTGCCCTGCGCCGTAAGTTCCTGGCCGCGGCGGATGGCCACGCGCACGCGCAGGTCGCCGGAATTCTTGAGCACCCAGTTGTTAGGATCGAGCACCAGGCGGCGCGGCTTGCCGAACGTCTCAATCGAAAACGCCGAGTCGGTGCCCACAACCTCAATGCGCTTCATCTCCGTTTGCCCATCGGTATCCACTTTTAATTCCAGCGGCATGCGGAAGAGATCAAGGTCCTGGGTAATTTCGCCGACCACGCGGAAGCCTTTTTTCACGCGATAGACGGTGTATTTCATCTTGAATTCAGGCGCGCCGGTGCCGTCAACCCATTGCGCGAAGAACGCGGTCAGTTTGTCGCCATGATTTTTTTCCGCCACGGCCTGGAAATCGGCGACCGATGCGGCTTTGCCGGCAAACTGCGCCATAAAATCTTTTACGCTCTTATCAAACGCCGCGTCGCCAATGACCCAGCGCAGCATGTGGAAGATCATGCCGCCTTTGTCCGTGACCAGCGCCTGAAATTGCGGGGAAAACGTATCCAGCTTGCCGATGCTGCCCAGCGGGGTTGTGTCATAGGCCAGCGCGCCCACGGCCATGTCTCGCGATGCGTCTTCAAACGCCTGTTGTCCGGCGGTGCTTTGCACGTAGCGCATCTCGGCGTCGCGCGCGCCGCCATCCATCAGCCACCAGTCGTCCTTGCTGGCGGGATTCACGGTTGCGCCCCACCACTGATGTCCAATGGCGTCGGCCAGGAAGCGGTAGTTGGTTTTTTCGCTGATGTCGCGCGTGGCCAGCGCGGCGATTTCCGGCGCCCACCACATGGGCACGGTGTCATCCGGCAGCTCTACAAGTTTAAGAGTTCCGCCGCCGGGCGCCGGGCCGTAGAGCGACGAGAAAAATTCCAGTTCTTTGCTGGCCGTATCGGCATAAGCCGGGGCAAACTGCTTTTTGTTGGCGGTGAAATAAACCTTGATGCCGCCAAAAGCGCTCTCCTGGAAATTGCCGGCGATAATGGAGCCAGGGAAGCTGGGCTTCTGCCAGCTAAATGTAGTAACAGTCTTGCCGGCGGCCGCGGGCCGGATGGCCGTGGTGCTGCCGCTGCCAACAACGGTGGTTCCCGTTGGCGCGGTCACGTTAATGGTGGCGGTAAAACGGTCAATGCCGTAATTGGTAATTGGAAACCAGCGGCTGGGATAAAGAAGGTAGGAAGTGTCATCGCCAATATAGGCCAGCTTTAGCCCTTCCACCGGACTATCATCGGCGCTGGAGAGCACGCCTTCATAGTCAAAAGCCAGGGTCGCGCTGGAGCCCTTGGCCATGGTGGCGGGAAAGCTGATGCGGACGGAGTTGTCCTGGGTCACGCGTTCGGGCGTAAGCGGTTTGCCTTTTTCGTCGGTCACCTTGGTCACGCGCAGGCCATTATGCAGCTCAAAAGTGGCGAAATTCACGTCGTCGGTCGCCATGAACCTAACCTTGACATGGGCGTTGAGACGATGTGTTTTGGGGACGATCTCCGCGTCAATCACGTAGTCCTCCGCCTTAATGCGGGAGCGGTCAGCCGCCAGGGCCGGCAGACAGAGGGACGCGATGAGGCCAATAAACAGAAAGGCACGTCGCAGGGGTCGTCGTGCGATTTGCATGTATTTCTCCAAAGCTGCTGAATGGTGACTTGTTAGATGTGAATTTTCCCAAAAAAGCTGCTTTTACACCAATCAGAAGGATACAGGAGGAGCGCCCCGCTGTCGCTCCGCGGCCTTTGCGCCGGATTTACCCATGCGTTTGGCCGCCTTGAATCGCGCCGATGATCTCCCGCGCCGCGCGAATTGCCGGTGGTTCCGCGTCTTTGCCGTCATGCAGGCGCTCCTGCACCATTTTTAGTGCATCCTGCATCTGCTGGCGGGCCAAGCTGTCCGGGATGATCCGGTCCAATTCGCGGACCACGTTTGCCGCCGTAAAGTCTTTCTGGATCAGCTCGGTCACAATCTTTTTGCCCGCGATCAGGTTCGCCATGGCGAACGTGTCCAGCTTGACCAGCCGTCGGCCCAGAATCCACGTAAGCGGTGACAGGCGGTAGACGACAACGAACGGCGTTCCGGAAAGCGCGGCTTCCACCGTCGCTGTTCCGCTGGCGACGACGGAAGCGCGGGCATGCATCATGGTGGCGCGGGCATCTTCTGTGAGGTGGGTGGTGGTGGTTTTTTCTTTGCGGTTTTCAGCGGCGGGGTGGAGCAGGCCTTCAGGCCTGCGTTGAGGGCCTGTAAGTGCTCCGGCTTTAGCCGCTGAGGTATTTTGTTGGCGTTCCACCTGATCGCGCAACCACTCCTTGTTCAACGTTGACGCCACGGGCAACAGAAACTCATAGTCGCCTTCACGCCGCAAAAGCTGGTTCTGTAAAAGAGATGCTGCTTCCAGCATCGTTGGCAAATTCATCCGCACTTCCTTGCGGCGGCTGCCGGGCAGCAGCGCGATCCACTGCTTTTTAGGATCGAGATGATGCTTCGCGGCAAACTCCTCCCGTGAGATTTGCGGCGCCGGCGCATACGCCAGCGGATGGCCCACATAGCTGACCTCCACTCCGTGCCGGCGGTAAAACTCCTGCTCAAAAGGAAAGATCACGATCATCTTCCGGATGTATTTCCTGATCTGTTTCACTCGCCCCGTCCGCCAGGCCCATATCTGCGGGCTGACGAAATAAAACACCGGAATGCCCAGCCGGTGCAGTTCACGCGCCAGCCGCAGGTTGAAGTCGGGGAAGTCAATCAGGATGGCGGCGTCCGGCTTGCGCTTCGCGGCTTCCGCCACCAGAAGCTTGAAGCGCCTGCGGATTCCCGGCAGATGCGTTACCACCTCTACCAGCCCAACCACAGCGACCTCATTGGCATGGACCAGCAGTTCGCATCCGGCGGCCTGCATTTTTTCTCCACCCATGCCGAAGAACGTCGATCCCGGCGACGGGGCCCCCGGGGCGCGCCGGTTTTGCGCGTCCTGGGGTGGGGGAACGAGCGCTGCGAGCGCTTCAGCAAGCTGAGCGCCATAGGTGTCACCCGAGGCTTCACCGGCAGATAAGAGGAATTGCATTCAGTTTTGATTATGACATTTAGGATTTTTCTGCAATCCCGAAGCAAAGCGAGGGATCCCTATCGTAACGAAACTCTGCTTTCAAAAGCGATTTTACTTCCCGGAATGTTTTCACCAGATTTACCAGTAAACTTTCCTCTCTACCCCACCCCGGCATGGCTGTTTTGTTGCAAACAAAG